>CAXMRK010000026.1:0-18487 GCA_964195815.1 uncultured Acidimicrobiia bacterium
CACTCATCAAAATCCAGGCCTTCACGATCGCAGAGCTCACGGAAACTGGAAGCGTATCCTACGGGCGCATCTACCCAAACATAGAAAAATTTACCAGGCGCATCAGGAATTTCGAAACCGAAGTATGGCGCGTCTCGAGAAATATCCCAATCGCGTAAGCCATCTTCAAACCACTCGGCTAGTTTATTGACAACCTCTGATTGTAATGCGCCTGAGTTGAGCCATTCCCTGAGTTCGTCTTCAAATGCGGCTAGTTTGAAAAAATAGTGTTCAGATTCGCGTAATATCGGGCGAGATCCAGATACTACTGAGCGGGGTTCAATTAAATCGGTTGGTGCATAGTGGGAGCCACAAACTTCACAGTTGTCACCATATTGATCTTCAGCTTCACATTTTGGACAGGTGCCACGAATAAAGCGGTCTGGCAGAAACATGCCTTCTTCCTCATCGTAGAGCTGGGTGATCGTTCTGGCGCTTATGTATCCAGCTTCTTTCAATCGTCCATAAATACTTTCAACCATTTCTCGGTTGTAGTCAGTGTGAGTCGATGAAAAGTTGTCGTAGGAAAGGTGAAAATCTTTAAAGTCCAGTTGATGTTCCTTGTTCATCTTTTCGATCAGCTCTTCTGCAGGGATTCCTTCCTGCTGCGCACGCAGCATAATCGGTGTTCCATGGGCATCATCAGCCCATGCGAACCAGACTTCGTGCCCTCGATTTCTTTGGAAACGTGCCCAGATATCAGTTTGAATAAATTCAAGCATATGGCCTAGATGAATAGAGCCATTGGCGTAGGGCAGAGCACTGGTAACTAGTATTTTTCTTTTATTTCGCATTATATTTTTTTGTAATTTCAAGTGGCCCAGAGGCCAATATTATGAATAGTTCGGGATTATCGCATGGACTACCTATAGCATAAACTGTTAAGCACCAGTAAATAGGTGAAATATCCATATAAAATGAACGAAAATGCAGTATTCAGGATATTGAATAGATACAATAGCGAACTGAATTTATTTAACAGGATTATTTATGTCTACTGAACATGAACAGAAAATCAATGCAGCGCTGACAAATCTGGTTGATCCGAATACCGGTAAAAATCTCCAGGCATCAGGTTTTATCCATAGTATCGATACGATTGATTCTGAGCCAGCACTAAAAATTCGTTTTGGTTATCCACAAAATGAACAGCAATTAATGAGTTGGCAAACACAGATTAAAGCGGCTTTATCAGCAGATGCATCCCTGGCAAATACAAAAATCGAAGTGGACTGGAAAGTCACTGCACATGTCGTTCAGGGGGAGCTTAAACCATTAGCCAGTGTGCGTAATATTATCGTGATTGCCTCGGGAAAGGGCGGGGTTGGCAAATCCACAACAGCAGTGAATATGGCGGTAGCATTACAGCAGCAGGGCGCAAGAGTTGGGTTGCTGGATGCTGATATTTATGGGCCATCGCTACCACGCATGTTAGGGCTAACCGGCAAACCAACTGTCAGTGCAGATAAAAAGTTCATTCCGAAGATGGCAGCAGGTATTCCAGTTATGTCAATGGGTTTTCTGGTTGATGAAGAAACCCCAATGATCTGGCGTGGGCCAATGGTCACCTCAGCGTTGCAACAATTACTCAATGACACAGATTGGACGGGTGGGGTAGGTGAACTCGATTATCTGATTATAGACATGCCACCAGGCACAGGTGATATACAGCTGACTTTGTCGCAGAAGATTCCAGTTGCAGGTGCTGTGATTATTACCACACCTCAGGACATTGCTTTGTTGGACGCGCGTAAGGGGCTGGAAATGTTCAAACAGGTTAAAGTTCCAGTGTTAGGCGTCATAGAAAATATGAGCCTGCATATTTGTTCAAGTTGTGGTCATGAAGAGGCAATATTTGGTGTCGGTGGCGGTGAAAAAATGGCCCAGGCAACCGGCTTACCTTTATTGGGACAGTTACCTTTGGATATAGCTATTCGGGAACTATCTGATGCTGGTGCATCGGTGGTCAGTGCTGATCCTGAGGGGGCAGTCGCAGATGCGTACACCAGGGCGGCTTTGAGTGCCGTTGCCCAACTATCACAACAGCCTCGTAATCGTTCTGCCGGGTTGCCTGAATTTATCGTGCAGAGTTAAAAAATCGAAGTTCAATCTGGATTATAAGGAATCTTTTATGAGTATTAAATCTGATCGTTGGATCCGCGAAATGTCAAAAACCCAGTCTATGATTGAGCCTTTTGAGGAAAATCAGGTACGGAAAACCACAGATGGTGGCAAAGTGATCTCCTACGGTGTCTCTAGCTATGGTTATGATGTTCGCTGTGCCGATGAATTCAAAATCTTTACCAATATAAATTCTGCATTGGTCGATCCAAAGGCATTTGATGAGCGTAGTTTTGTTGATGTGAAATCCGATGTGTGCATTATCCCACCTAATTCTTTTTGCCTTGCCCGTACTATCGAGTATTTTCGGATACCGCGTCAGGTGTTGACAATTTGTTTGGGTAAATCAACTTATGCTCGATGTGGAATTATTGTTAATGTGACGCCATTAGAGCCCGAATGGGAAGGCCATGTGACGCTGGAATTCTCCAACACTACACCGCTACCCGCTAAGATTTATGCGAATGAGGGTGTTGCTCAGTTTTTGTTTCTGGAATCAGATGAGGAATGTGAAGTGTCTTATGCTGACCGGGCAGGTAAGTATATGGGCCAAAGAGGCGTTACTTTACCTTCAGCATAGATGCTTTGGCGCAACTAGCTGCCTGCTTAAAGAGGAGGCGGTTGCTGAACCAGCTTCACTCGGGTTGTAAACACTCTGTCGTTGCGTGATGCCTCAAGCTCTATTACCGTGCCAGGTGGGGTTTGGGTTACTTCCAGGAGAAATTGTCGCCAGTTACTAACTGCCTTATTCTTGGCACTGAGCAGAATGTCACCCTGACGCAAGCCAGCTAGCCAGGCAGGACCATCAACAATGACTTGAGCCAGCATGATGCCCTTAGGTCGGGCTTCGGAGCCATCTATCTGGCGACCTAATGGCAAGGCGCTAAAGTCAGCACCGAACCATCCGCGACGTACGTCGCCGTATTCAATTATTTGTTCCATAACTGAATTAACTAAGTCAAAGGGGATTGCAAAGCCGATTGACTGAGCTCCGCTATTTCGTGATAAAGCCGCAGTATTAATACCGATTAATTCCCCTTTTGCATTGATCAACGCACCACCACTATTACCTGTGTTGATGGCGGCGTCAGTTTGAATGAAATCTTGCAATAAAGGCCCACTGATTTGATCGCGTCCGAGAGCTGAAATTATGCCTTGGGTAACAGAATGACTCAGTCCTGCAGCGTTGCCAATTGCAAGTACCACATCACCGACACGCAATGAATCTGGCTCAACCGACGGCGCCACTGGAAGATCTGATAAGTCGATTTTTAGGACGGCCAGATCAGTGTCAATATCTTCTCCAACAATAGTAGGTTCGGCAATTCTGCCATCCCACAGAGCAACCCGGATGTCGGTGCTGTTCCGAACAACGTGGTAATTTGTCACGATATAGCCATCATCACTGACAATAACCCCTGAGCCCAGTCCCTGAACTTCCCTCACACCAGAGCGTCGACCGGTAAAGCGTTGCTGTAATGGTGTTAACTGTCTTGAGACCAGGGTTTTGGTGTAGATGCTAACCACTGATGGTGCCGCTTGATTGACAGCATCGGCATAGCTGTAAACCATATTTGTGTTGTCAGCAACCTGGGGCATTGGGTTCTCCACAGGTGCCTGGTTCTGTTGTGGTAAGAATTTGAGAATCACAAATGCAATAGCCAGGCCGGCAACAATCGACTTAAACAGTAGTGACAATAATTCAGACAGTTTTTTCAACAGATTAATTTCCTTTCAGACTATGATTTTCAGCATGGTCTTAAATAGCTAATGCGCCTATTATATACAGCTCAGGTTTCTTAAGTTGTTGAACATTGGAGAATGTTGATGAGCGATCTACAATTACAAGAACATAAAGTTTGGCCGGCAGCGGTACGTTGGTTTCACTGGATAAATTTTATTTGTATCCTGGGCCTGTTTGCGATGGGCTTGATTATGTTGAATAAGTCCGGGCTGGGAATTAGCAGCACTGAGGCTAAAATCAACCTGAAAGTAGTACACGTTCTTTTTGGCTACGTATTTGTGACAAATTTATTGATTCGAGTCGTACTGGGCTTTGTCGGGCCCGTTAATATGCGTTGGTCGAAAATATTCCCTGGCCGTGGTTTTGGTGCCGAGCTAAAACGCTTCAAGTCAGTTGAAGGATCAGGAAGAGGTAACGCCTGGTTGGGACATAATCCGAAAGCTAAATTGGCGATTTCTCTCATCTATTTACTATTGTTTACCATGGCTCTGACTGGTTTGGTGCGTGCAGGTACCGATATTTACTATCCACCCTTCGGCGCCTATGTAGCCAGGCAAGTAGCGGCAGAAGGTGTTGATCCATCAACGCTGGTTCCGTATGACAAAAGCGCAGTAGATGCTACCAAATTTAAAGCCATGGGTGAATTCAAACATAACTGGGGAAAGGTCCATATATATTCCTCATACCTACTCGCAGTACTCATTTTGCTGCATATTATTACTGTGGTTTTGGTAGAAATTCGTCATCCAGGAAGTCTGTTGTCATCACTATTTTCCGGCAAAAAGATATTCTCTGGTGATCCTGAGGAATAATTCACCCGTAACAGCATAAATATGCCCTTATTTGCTGTAGATCAATTGTCTATAAGGGGTGATTTCGAGTAGAATAAACAGTTGGGAAAAGCCTTTTACGGGTCTAAAATTGGCGCATGATTTTCTCCATTCAGTTTACTGAATTGATGTATCAGGTCGCTATTATAAAAATTTATGGAAAGTCAGGTCTATTCAGGCCTGCACGATTGGGAGAAAGTCATGTCAAGTGACGACACTAACGACAAGCAGGGGCCTGACCTCGGGCGTCGACGGATGCTGATTGGAGCTACCTCTGCCTTGAGCGCAGTTGGCGTAGGTTTTGTAGCAGTTCCATTTATCAAGTCATGGATGCCGAGTGCGCGTGCTAAGGCAGTAGGGGCGCCTGTAGAAGTTGATTTGCGCACAATTAAGCTAGATCAGATAGTTAAGGTCATGTGGCGCGGGCAAACTATTGGTATTATGAATCGCAGCCCTAAAACTCTGGAAAGAGTTGCTGGGCACAATGACCAGCTTAGTGACCCCGATTCTGCAATTGTCGAGCAACAACCTGACTTTGCCGTCAATGAGTTTCGCTCATTGAAGCCGGAATGGCTGATAGTAAATATGCATTGCACACATCTGGGTTGTATACCACAGGTATTGCCTGAGCCGGGTGCTTATGCATGGGAATCTGATTGGCCAGGCGGTTTCTTCTGCCCTTGTCATAAATCTAAGTTTGATCTTTCCGGGCGCGTATTTAAAGGTGTTCCAGCGCCCACCAACTTGATCATTCCTCCTTATAGCTTTCTTGATAGCAATACACTGATTATCGGTGTAAGTGGAGCAGCGTAATGGCAAAGCCAGCAAGTAATACAAAAAAACGCGCCAACGAGTTATTTAACTGGTTCGATAAGCGCTTACCTATTAGTGATTTCTGGGAAGCGCATCTAGCTGGATATTATGCACCGAAGAATTTCAATTTCTGGTACTTCTTTGGTGGCCTGGCAATGTTGGTACTGGTTATTCAGTTAGTCACTGGTATCTTCCTGACAATGCACTACAAGCCTTCGGCAGATGAGGCCTTTGCCTCGGTTGAATACATCATGCGTGATGTTGATTGGGGTTGGTTGATTCGCTATTTACATACCACAGGTGCTTCGGCATTCTTTGTAGTGGTTTACCTGCATATGTTCCGGGGGGTGATGTATGGCTCCTATCGTAAGCCGCGTGAGTTGATCTGGATTTTCGGGATGATTATCTACGTGCTGTTGATGGCTGAAGCTTTTATGGGTTATGTACTACCCTGGGGGCAAATGTCTTACTGGGGCGCGCAAGTTATTATCTCGCTGTTTGGAGCGGTACCTAAATTCGGTGGTTTAATCACTGAATGGATTCGTGGTGATTACTTTATATCCGATGCTACGCTTAACCGTTTCTTCGCGCTGCACGTAGCTGCTGTACCAATAATGCTGCTACTACTGGTTGTTTTGCATTTAAGCGCATTACATCAGGTTGGTTCAAACAACCCTGATGGGATTGAAATCAAAGAGCATAAAGATGCTGATGGCATACCTCTGGATGGTATCCCATTCCACCCTTATTACACCGTAAAAGATATTTTTGGTGTGGGTGTATTCTTGTTTATTTTTGCATTTATTATTTTCTTCTCACCGGAATTGGGTGGTCTCTTCCTGGAACATGATAATTTTGTGCCGGCGGATGCGATGGTAACTCCAATTCATATCAAGCCAGTATGGTATTTCACGCCTTTCTATGCGATTTTACGGGCTATTCCAGACAAGCTTGCAGGTGTGATAACTATGTTCTCAGCCATTATTATGCTGTTCTTATTGCCATGGCTAGACCGTTCTCCAGTCAAATCTATGCGTTACAAAGGCTGGATTAATAAATTCTTGATTATCCTGTTTGCAGTTACTTTTGTTCGTCTTGGTATGTTGGGAATGGGTGATGGAACGATCGCTCAGACCTATGAAGCACGCGTCTGGACATTTATTTACTTCGCATTCTTTGCTTTGTTGTGGTTCTTCAGTAAACATGAGAAGACCAAGCCTGTACCAGAGAGGGTAACGAAATGACTCGTTTAATTAAAATTAAAAACAGTTTACTGATTGCTTTCTTGCTCCTTCTAGTCTCGATTACAGCCGTAGCATCTGGTGGAGGCGAGCTTAAACATATTAATGTTAATGTTAAAGATACAGCTGCCTTGCAGCGTGGCGCAGTTATCTTCGTAAACAATTGCCTAAGTTGCCATGAGGCAGCTTACATGCGTTACAACCGTCTGGGTAAAGATCTTGGCCTTACAGATGATCAGGTAAGAGCAAGCCTCATCACGGGTAACAATAAAATTGGCGAAACAATGACTGTTAGCATGAGTCCTGATGAAGCTCGCGCATGGTTTGGCAATATTGCACCGGATTTGTCTGTTATAGGGCGCTCCCGTGGTGCCAGCTGGTTGTATGCCTATTTAACATCTTTCTATGAGGATGACACAGGTCACTGGAACAACACTGTTTTCCCCGATGTGGCCATGCCGCATGTGTTATGGGATTTGCAGGGTATTCAAAAAGCTGTTTATCATGAAGAAGATGATGGTCATGGTGGCACTCATCCAGTCTTTAGCCATTTTGAGATCACTAAACCTGGTGCCCAGTCTGCTGAGGAATATGAGGGCACTGTTCATGATTTAGTCTCTTACCTTATTTACATGGGTGAACCTGCCAAAATCCAGCGTGAATCCATGGGGATTTGGGTGCTGTTATTCATAGCGCTGTTTACTTTTGTTGCATATTTGCTGAAGGTTGAATATTGGAAAGATATCCACTAAGTTTTGTTTTGAACAAAACGCAGCCTAATCAGCGCAATTGCGCTGTGTTATTCTAGTTAGCTATTACGAGGGTGCACCTACCGATGCACCCTCGAATTTATTATAAATCGGGAGAATTGCTCCATGACCACACTTTATACAACATCTGCGGGACTCGACAGTCACCGGGTACGCTATGTAATGTCAAAAAAAGGAATCAGCGTTAACATTATTGATGTTGAATCTGATTTTGATCAGGCAGCAGATCTACCTGAGCTCAACCCATACAACGAAACTCCAACTCTAGAAGATCGTGATTTAGTGCTGTATGGTGCCAGAGTCATCACTGAATATCTTGATGAACGTTACCCACACCCACCACTTATGCCTGTTGATCCTGTATCACGAGCTCGCCTGCGTCTGGTTCATTATCGAATAATGCGTGACTGGTACAGTCTGGCTCGTCAAATAGAAACAGCCAGCCAGAAAAAGGCAGATCAGGCAAGAAAACAATTACGTGAAGCCCTGATAGCCGCAAATGAATTATTTACTATTCATCCATATTTAATGCATACAGAGCTCAGTCTGATCGATTGTGCTGTTGTGCCTTTACTGTGGCGTTTGCCCTTTTATCGCATCACTTTGGATAATAAGGCGCCAGATATAGAGGCCTATATGGAATCCATGTTCAATCGTGATTCATTCCGGGCAAGCCTCACAGAGGCCGAACTGGAAATGCACGGTATTATCAGTTAACTTTAACCAACCTGACTCGCAATACGCGGGTCAGGTAATGATTCCTCAGTTCAAACTGTATACTCCATTGGTATCTCTACAATGCCCGAAATGACACCTAATCGACCCTATCTATTGCGTGCTTTACACCAATGGATTGTTGATAATGGCATGACCCCTCATTTACTAATTGATGCCCAGGCTGATGCTGTTGATGTGCCCGCTCAAGTTATTCAAAATGGCAAAATCATTCTAAACGTTTCGCCGAATGCTGTGCAGGGCCTGGATCTGGGTAATGAATGGATTCTTATGGATGCCAGGTTTTCAGGGAAGACTCATCAGTTGTCTATTCCGGTGTCCGCGGTTATTGCAGTCTATGCGCGCGAGAATGGTCAGGGAATGATGTTTGCAGATGAAGTGGATGGTCCCGAGACTCCAGAGCCAGATGGTTCAGATAGCCCCAAACAAGGCAGTCCATCTCATTTAAAAGTTGTGAAATAATATTCTTTAGGTAGTTGGCTGAATACAGTAGCGGTCCTACACTAGTCATTTAAAAAATACTGTGGTTCAGCAGGTGGGTTTGTGACTGCGGAAAAAGACTTAAATACTTTACTAAAAAATATTTCACCTGAACTCATGAGTGCTGAGTATGTATTTTGCAGTGTTTCAACGCCTGCAGACTTTGATTATTCAGCAATCAATCCCCTGGCAACTTTTGTTGAAAAAGAGGGAGTTAGTTTAGTCTTGTTAAAACAAACCGCAGTAGCGCAAAACTTACCTTTTTCTGAAACCTTGGCATGTATTACCCTGAACGTCCATTCCAGTCTACAGGCTGTTGGTTTTACGGCAGCAGTTGCCAATAAACTAGCCGAGCATAATATTTCTGCGAATGTCATCGCAGCTTATTATCATGATCATGTATTTGTACCAGTTAGTTCAGCAAGCAGGGCTATTGAAGTCTTGTCCGAGTTTCAGCAGTAATCATTACATACACGATATTTATGCTGTCTGTTTTCTGGTGGCAGTTCATCCATCTTAGCGCTGGCAAGAAAATTATTTACAAGCGTACAGCCGGGTTTCACTAAATCAGCTTAATCCCTATTGAACCATATGAATTTCACGTAAACGTTGCATCAAAAAGTCATTCGCGGTAATCGAATTAGGATAGCGATCCGGATTATCCTTGGAAATACACTCAGCTAGTGTTTTGATCTTAAAATCCGGGTTTGGATGCAGGAAAAAGGGAATCGAATAACGTGATTCTTTAGCTTTTTCGCCGGGTGGGTTTACAACTCTGTGGGTGGTCGATGGCAGTACATGATTACTCAGTCGCTGGAGCATGTCACCAATACTGACAGCTATAGTGTTTTTGGGGGTAGTCATTGGTATCCAATTGCCATCTCTGGAGAGTACTTGTAATCCTTCTTCATCCGAACCAACCAGCAAGGTAATTAAATTAATATCCTCATGCTGAGCAGATCGTACTGCACCATCCTCTACCTCATAGCTTATGGGTGGATAATGGATGGGTCGGAGAACACTGTTGCCATAATTAGTTTTGTCGGCAAACCAGTCAGAATCTAATCCGAGGTGGATTGCTAGGGCAGTGAGTACTCGATTACCTAAATTATCTAAGGCTTCATAAAGTGCGTATGCGTGTCGTCTGAATTCTGCAACTTCTGTTGGCCAGAGATTACGTAATAGAATATTTGGGTAAGGGTTTTCAAGTTGAATTTGGCGTCCGATATGCCAGAATTCCTTCAGGTCAGGAACACCGTGGTCTTTTGCCTGCTCAACACCAAACCCCGTATAACCGCGTTCACCAGCGCGATTTTCCATATGGTAATGTTCTTTATCAGCTGCAGGAAGTGCAAAAAAATCACGAAATACTGCATAGGCATTTTCAATCAGCTCAGGATCAATCCCATGGTTATTTAAACCACAGAAACCATATTCACGGTAGGCAGCACCGAGTTCTTCCACGAAAGCAGCACGGTCGGATTCAAACCTGCTCATATCGAGAATAGGTATTTCTTCTTGCATATTGCGTACCCCGGACATAGTTATTTTTATTTATTCTAGTCGATTATTCTGCAAATGAGAATCATTATTAATAAGGTGTTCAGATTTTCACAATCGAATCAGGATAGCTGCAACCGGTCGGTCCTCGCTGACCAACACATTAAAAGTGCGACATGCGGCTCGACTGTCCATGATTTCAACACCAACACTTGAATTTAACCAGTCGAGATATTGGGTACGTGAGGGACGCGCAAGTGTCTGTCCCGTGCCTATTAGAACGGCGGCTGGTTTCTCAAGCAGTGCGGTTTCAATCAGTTTATTATCGATATCCGCCAGGCTATTAACATTCGGCAATGGGGTTATGCTGGTAGCTGTCAATAATAGGCTGTGCTTATACCAGTCTTCTCCAATTCGAATACCATCAGCGCCGATACTGCGAACGCTCAGATACTCACTTGAACTATGACGAATTAGATCCATAACGTATTAATTCTAATTAATCAGGAAGGGCGACTTTTGGTTTATCTTTATTCTTTCTGTACAGGCAGGTTACCTGTCCGATGCTTTGCACGGTTTCAGCTTTACAGCTTTTGTCAATGCTATGTTGCCATTGTTGTCGCTGCTCTTTGTCGCCACGTAGTTTAATTTTTATCAGTTCATGGTGTTCAAGCGCCAACTCAATTTCTGCCATCACATTTTCGGTGAGACCTTTATCGGCAACCATTACAACTGGGTTTAAGTTATGGCAGAGACCGCGTAGATAGCGGATTTGTGATTTACTTAATTTCATGAGTTGCTGACCTTAGTACTTCTGGGATATTGGCAATGCGCCATAAACGATGTATTTTACCATTATCCTTACTAGTGTTTTCATTAAAGCGTGAATTGGCAGCCAGGATAGTTGCTATGTGGATCTATTAAACAACAGGAATATCGTTGATAAATAAAGCGGCCAGGTTAAATCAGGCTTATTAAATAATAAAACCATGTAAAATATGAATAATGGCTAAAACCAAAAGTAGCAAACGTTGGCTGAATGAACATTTTGAAGATCATTGGGTCAAACAAGCTCAACAATCAGGATATCGTTCCAGGGCAGCTTTTAAGCTAATTGAAATTAATCAAAAGGACCAGTTGATCCGTCCGGGTATGGTGGTTGTAGACCTGGGTGCAGCCCCTGGAGGCTGGTCACAAATAGTTGAGCCATTGGTAGGTAGCAACGGGCTGGTATTTGCACTGGATATCCTCGCTATGGAGCCATTACCGCGAGTTAAATTTATTCAAGGTGATTTTACTGGAGATGAATCGCTACAAGAGTTGGAAGCATTACTGAAACAATCAGTCGTATCGACTGAAGGCACAACAGCTGTAGATCTTGTATTATCTGATATGGCCCCCAATATTAGTGGGGTGGACGCAATTGATCAGCCAAGAGCTATGCATTTAGCTGAGCTGGCAGCGGATTTTGCATTAACCCATTTGCGTCCGGGCGGCAATTTTCTGGTTAAGGTTTTTCAAGGCCAGGATTTTGACGAATATTTACGCGGTTTGAGAAGCAATTTTAATAAAGTTATCAGCCGCAAACCAAAAGCATCCCGACAACGAAGTCGGGAAGTTTATTTATTGGCAAAAGGACGCCGGTAATATTACTACCATGAGGTAAGTACTTTGAACGATCTTGGAAAAAATCTGATTGTCTGGATTATTGTTGGAGCGGTCCTGTTATCGCTGTTTTCGCATTTCACCGAACCCCAGCAGCAAATTGCAGAAAAATCTTATACAGAGTTTATTGCTGATGTCCGAGCCAATCGCGTCACTAAGGTCGTTATCCAGTCGAATGGCAATATGAATACCATTACAGGCGAAACCATGGCTGGTGAGAAGTTTGTAGCAAATGGTCCGCAGGACGCCAAGCTTGTTGATGAACTGTTAGAGCACAAAGTTGAATTCGTTGCCCAGCCTCCCGAAGAAGGTTCAATGATTTGGGATTTAATAATAAATATTGTTCCCGTCCTTCTGCTTATTGGTCTGTGGGTATTTTTTATGCGCCAAATGCAAGGCGGCGGCGGTAAGGGCGGCCCCATGTCATTCGGTAAATCTCGGGCAAAATTGCAAGGTGAGGATCAGATAAAAGTCACTTTTAAAGATGTTGCCGGGATCGAAGAAGCCAAAGAAGAAGTGTCAGAGCTGGTAGAGTTTTTACGCAATCCCGGTAAATTCCAGAAGCTGGGCGGACACATTCCTCGCGGTGTATTAATGGTCGGTTCACCGGGTACCGGTAAAACACTCTTGGCGCGCGCAATTGCCGGTGAAGCCAAAGTACCATTTTTCTCAATTTCTGGTTCAGACTTTGTTGAGATGTTTGTTGGTGTGGGTGCATCTCGTGTGCGTGATATGTTTGAAACCGCCAAAAAACATGCCCCTTGCATAATATTTATTGATGAAATTGATGCGGTTGGGCGTCATCGTGGAGCAGGCCTCGGCGGTGGGCATGATGAACGCGAGCAAACCTTGAATCAGTTGCTGGTTGAAATGGATGGCTTTGAAGGTGGTGAAGGCGTTATTGTTATCGCTGCAACCAACCGGCCAGATGTCCTAGATCCTGCATTACTACGACCTGGCCGCTTTGATCGGCAGGTAGTGGTTCCATTGCCTGACTTACGTGGTCGCGAAAAGATTTTAGAAGTTCATATGCGCAAAGTACCTATCGATGACAGCGTCGATGCACGTGTGATTGCGCGGGGTACGCCTGGGTTTTCTGGCGCAGATCTTGCAAACCTGGTGAATGAAGCGGCATTGTTTGCAGCGCGCGAGAATAGAAAAGACGTCACTATGAATGAGTTTGAGCGTGCCAAGGATAAGATCATGATGGGTGCTGAGCGACGTTCAATGGTTATGTCGGAAAAAGAGCGTACGCTTACGGCTTACCATGAAGCTGGCCACGCCATTGTTGGTCGAATCGTCCCAGATCACGACCCGGTTTATAAGGTTAGTATCATTCCTCGTGGACGCGCACTTGGAGTCACTATGTTTCTGCCGGAACAGGATCGTTACTCACAAAGCAAACAAGGACTGGAAAGTATGCTGGCCAGTCTGTTTGGCGGTCGGGTGGCAGAAGAAATGGTATTCGGTATGGACATGGTAACCACAGGTGCTTCAAATGATATAGAGCGGGCCACTGAAATTGCTCGAAATATGGTCACCCGCTGGGGCTTGTCAGAAGCGCTAGGTCCGTTGACATATGGTGAAGCAGATGAGGAAGTATTCCTTGGGCGGTCAGTTACCCAGCATAAGACAGTCTCGGATGAAACTGCCAAGTTGATCGATGATGAAGTTCGTCGGATCATTGATGACGGCCATGAAAAAGCCACCACGATTTTGAAAGCTCATCGGACTCATATGGATTTAATGGCAGCCGCTTTGCTGCGTTATGAAACGATTGATAGTAATCAAATTGATCAAATCATGAACGGTGATGAACCCGATCCACCAGCTGACTGGGATGAGCCTAAACCACCCAGCGATGATATGCCTTCTTCTGGTAAAGAAGAGAGCACTGATGGGCCGGTTATCGTCGACCCAGCAACTCAGCACTAAAAATTGGATTGCCCAGCATGTATAACCAGCTGGATTGTAGTGGACGGATTCTCGATTTAAGCACGCCTAGAGTAATGGCAGTGCTTAATGTTACCGAGGATTCGTTTTCTGACGGAGGTTTGTGGTTGCAGCCACAGTCTGCGCTCAAGCATGCGCTTCAGATGGCTGCTGAGGGCGCTGCAATTATCGATATTGGTGGTGAATCTACACGGCCTGGTGCTAAGCCGATTGCTGTTGCAGAGGAGCTGGATCGGGTTATTCCGGTTATCGAAGCCATCTCTGCTGAGATTGACATACCCATTTCTATTGACACCTCAAAAGCTGAAGTAATGACGGCAGCTATTGCTGCAGGTGCGGGGATGATCAACGATGTCTGGGCTCTGCGTCAGCCTGGAGCGCTTAAAGCTGCGGCAGACGCCAAAGTTCCGGTTTGTCTAATGCATATGCAGGGTGAGCCTGGGAGCATGCAGAATCGGCCTCAATATCAGGACATTCTCAATCAAATTAGTCAGTTTTTTAGTAATAGAATTAGTGCTGCGGTCAACAATGGGATTGATTCAGAGCTGATAATTCTAGATCCGGGCTTTGGTTTCGGAAAAAACCTCGAACATAATCTTAAACTTCTTGCCCAACTCGATGTATTTGGTGAATTTGAGCAACCACTATTAGTGGGAATTTCACGCAAATCCATGTTGGGCGAGGTTACCGGCGCAGATGTGGATAATCGCTTACCAGCGGGTTTAGCTGCCGCCACCATTGCTGTGCTGCAAGGTGCTAAAATAATTCGCACACATGATGTTGCTGCAACCGTGCAGGCTTTGAAGTTAAGCCATGCTGTGATGCAGAATCAGTCATAACAGATCGTTGGTGAATAAGGTATTCACTAAACCGGCCGTCAATAGCAAGGATAACAGTATGGGGCTATATTTTGGTACAGATGGAATTCGCGGCAGAGTAGGTGAAACACCGATAACTGCTGATTTCATGCTGCGTCTGGGTAGAGCAGCTGGTGAGGTACTTGCCGCAAATGATAAACGTCCGGTTGTTATTGGTAAAGATACCCGAATTTCAGGCTATATGTTTGAGTCGGCACTGGAAGCAGGGCTAGCAGCCTCGGGAGCTAATATAGCTTTGTTGGGCCCTATGCCGACACCAGCAATAGCGTATCTCACACGTACACTTTATGCCTGTGCAGGTATTGTAATTAGCGCTTCCCATAATCCTTATTATGACAACGGGATAAAGTTCTTCTCGGCGGATGGCGAAAAACTGCCCGATGCTATCCAACAGCAAATTGAAGCGGCAATAGATGTACCTTTTACTACCGTGGAATCAGCAAATATGGGTAAAGCCTGGCGGATCGACGATGCCGCTGGTCGTTATATTGAATTTTGTAAAGGCACATTGCCATTTGGGACCCACCTGAATAATTTGCGAATCGTAGTCGATTGTGCAAATGGCTCGACCTACAAAGTGGGCCCGGCAGTTCTACGAGAACTAGGTGCAAAAGTCATTCCTATAGCTAATAAACCTGATGGGCTTAATATTAACGCCGATTGTGGATCTACTTTTACCGGCAATCTTAGCAATAGAGTACGTGAAGAAAAGGCAGATTTAGGTATCGCTTTTGACGGTGATGGTGATCGCTTAATGATGGTAGATGACCAGGGTGAGCTTATTGATGGTGACCAGTTGTTGTACATCATTGCTACAGCAAGGCACAGCGAAGGTACACTCGGTGGTGTAGTCGTCGGTACAGTAATGAGTAATTTGGGGCTTGAGCAATCACTTAAACAGCAAGGTATCGGGTTTGAACGAACACCTGTTGGTGATCGCTATGTGCACCAAAGGCTGGTTGCTGAAGGATTAACTCTGGGAGGAGAATCCTCTGGGCACATACTTAGTCTGGATCGAACCAGTACCGGTGATGGCATTATCAGTGCCTTGCAAGTCCTGGAAATTATCGTAAACAGTGGCAAAAGTTTGCGCGAGCTTGCCGCCGGGATGCAAAAGTACCCACATGTCATGCTCAATGTGCCAGTCACAGGGAATGCTCAGGAGCGTCTGGCTGCTAATGAAAAAATTGCCTCAGATGCTATGCGGATTGAATCTGAACTTGGCAATACAGGCCGCCTGATTTTACGTGCATCAGGCACGGAACCATTGGTACGCGTTACGGTGGAAGGTCAGGATGGTCAGTTGGTGGATAGAATGGCACAGGAACTGGCAGAAACGGTACGCATAGAACTGGCCTGAAATCCGCTAGATATCTCAGATTAAATATTGTCTGTTGTTAATTAAGCTGCGGGTAAGGATTGCTGGAATTGTATCCGTTTAAACACAACGGTATAATTAGCAATCGGACTTGATCATATACGACAGGTACCATTTATTATGAATAAATACACCATCATTGGTGGCGGTCGATTGGCGCGCCATTTCTCTCATTATTTCCAGTTACTCGATATTCCCTTCAATCAATGGCAACGTACTAGCATTGATGCTGATGAGCTTAAACTTAGGCACACAACTGCTGAGTCAACTCATATTTTGTTGCTCATTAGTGATCGCGCCATCCCAGAATTTCTCGCGACTTATACATTTTTGTCAGAAAAGATTTTAATCCATTGTTCTGGTGCGCATAGCTATTCAGGGCTTGCAGGAGTTCATCCATTGATGACTTTTGGTGAGGAACTCTATGATTTAACAGCCTATGAAGCTATTCCGATGATCTGCGAGAAAAACTCGAACGCTGACTTTCTATTCCCGCAATTGTTTCCACAGTTGAAAAACCCGGTGCACTATATCTCCGCAGAACAAAAAGCGCTATATCACGCTTATTGTGTTTGTGCGGGTAATTTCAGCCAGCTACTTTGGCAAATGAGCACGCAAGGCATGCACACCCAGTTAGGTTTACCCAGCGAAGTTCTGCATCCATATTTACAGCAGAATCTGGAAAATTTTTTCAAACAGGGAAGTGCTTCACTAACAGGTCCTTTAGTTCGTGGTGACACAAATACAGTGGCAGCAAATTTAGCAGCTCTTGAGAATCAGCCACTTGAATCTATCTACCGTCAATTTTCGGAATTGTTCTTAAAAACTACTAATTACCATGGCTCTGAGGAGTGTGCAGCATGAATATTTTAAAACTCCAGGCAGCTAAACAAGCTGGTGAGAAACTTGTAGTTTTGACCTGTTACGATCATTGGTCGGCTGCAATATTGAACCGTGCTGATGTCGATATGCTGTTAGTTGGTGACAGCGTGGCGATGGTAGTTCACGGCGAAGACAGCACTTTGCCTGCTACTACTGAAATGATGGCGATGCATACTCGCATGGTATCCCGGGGTGCGCCTGAAAAATTCATTATCAGTGATATGCCATTTATGAGTTACCGCGGAGATCAGCAACAAACAATTGATGCAGTTGCTGCGCTTATGCGCGCAGGAGCTCACGCGGTGAAACTTGAAGGCATCGCGGGCAATAAAAAAATTATTAAACGTATTGTTCAATCAGGTGTGCCGGTAATGGCACATCTGGGATTAACACCGCAATCAGTGAATGCTTTGGGTGGGTTTAAGGTGCAGGGTAGGGACGAGGCTGCTCGAAAACAATTGTTGAAAGAAAGTTTGCAGGCACAGCAGCTAGGTTGTTTTGCACTGGTACTGGAATGTGTGCCAGCAGAGTTAGCTGCTGAAGTAGCTAAAAGCTTGAGTATTCCAGTCATTGGTATTGGTGCTGGTGCTGAGGTAGATGGTCAAGTTTTAGTGTTTCATGATTTGTTAGGCCTGTCTGGCGAATTCAAGCCAAAGTTTTTGCGTCGCTACCTCGAGGGTGGTGAGCTAATCGAAAATGCAGTTAACAGTTATGCCAGTGATACTCGTGCTGGTAAGTTTCCATCTCAACAAGAGACCTACAATTAATGCTTATTTTAAAGACAATTTCTGAATGTCAAAATTGGCGCACTAAACACCCTTCAGGGATAAATGCTTCCATTGGGTTTGTGCCAACCATGGGCGCTTTACATAGTGGGCATCAATCCTTGATACACCAATCCTTGGCTGAGAACTCAAATACAGTAGTCAGTATTTTTGTAAACCCCACTCAATTCGATCAGGCAGCAGATCTCAATAGCTACCCACAATCATTGGAAGATGACTTGAAATTGCTTGGGGAGATGAATGTTGATGCAGTTTTTCTGCCTGATGCAGAGCAGATGTATGCGGATAAATACCGCTATAAAATTACTGAATCTGAACTGAGTAAGCGTTTTTGTGGCAGCTCCCGAGAGGGGCATTTTGATGGTGTGCTTACTGTGGTAATGCGGTTGTTTAATCTGATTCAGCCGAGTCATGCCTACTTTGGTGAAAATGACTGGCAACAGCTGGAATTAATCCGTGGAATGGTGGCAGCTTTTTTTATGCCCATACAGGTCATATCAGTTTCGACCCTGCGAGAGCCTGATGGCCTGGCTATAAGTTCACGTAACCAGCGTCTATCAAGTAGTGAGCGTGAATTGGCTCCGCAGCTGCAGAGGATTCTTAAATCTGCAGCCAGTGCAAATATGGCTCAGCAACAACTACAGGAGGCTGGTTTCAGGGTTGATTATGTCAC
>CAXMRK010000027.1:0-4477 GCA_964195815.1 uncultured Acidimicrobiia bacterium
AGTGGATTAGGGGCATCCTCTTTTGGTTTTTTTGTGGCTGTGTAAAGGTAATTAGCATTGCCAATAGCGATAATAGATTGGCGTAGACACCAGTCCTGAGATTGAGACTGAACATCTGCTTCATGCAAGCTACTACTTGCAGTCTCAACAGGGAGATCTCGTAATTGTTTGCCTGCTGCCTGACAAGCTGTTGTAAATTTTGCCCCATCCAGCTCTTTTGATTTACCTAATCCAACGATCAGTAAACGCTCAGCTTCTACCCCATCGAGCTGATGGATCAGTGTTGTTTTACCTACTGCTGTGAGAATATCTCCACTTTTCTGCATTTTTTCGAGTAAACCTTTACAGGCCTCATTTACTTCCGCAGTGCTGTGGCTAAATGCCTGGTCGGAATATACCCCTAAAATCAGACAAGGGCTCTGGGTACGGCTACTGATGCTTGTTTTGATTGCTGTTTTCATATTATTTGTCTCTGCCATTCAAAAAAATACCAAGCCTTACTTAGCTCAAAGTATCTGCGGGGTTAATGTTATCTGTTCATTAGACTGTTAAAATTCACAGAATCCATTATTTTACAGAAAATAACGCCATACAGATAGCATGCTGACAATACTGCAAAAATACCTTTTTCGTGAATGGTTAGTCACTTTTTTGGGAATAACCATTGTGCTGATGATGGTAATGCTCGGCGTGATACTGGGTAATTTACTAGGAGATGTTGCAGATGGTTCGTTACCGGCAACTCTGTTAGGCAAACAGTTACTGTATCAATTGCCTGAAGCGTTAGGTTTAATTATCCCCTTGTCCTTGTTTCTTGGCATTATGTTTGGGCTTGGGCGCTTGTATCGTGACAATGAGATGGCGGTTATGTGGGCCACGGGTTTCCGTTGGCACGATTTAATCAAACCTTTAATGCTGCTTGTTTTACCTCTCGTGGCTCTGTTGCTACTTAACGGCCTGGTGGTTGTTTCTACGGCAGCCCGTGCTGCAGATGTGGCCATCGATAAAGCCTATAAGAATGCAGTCTTGTGGGGCTTGAGGCCCGCAACTTTTCATAGCCTCAGCAAAGGTAATCTGGTGATTTACATCGAATCCATGGGTGCAGACGGAAATTCCCTGAGCAATATTTTTATTCTGAATCGTATAGTCGGTAATGAAGCAGATGCGAGCAGGAGAGAGCAGTCATGGTTCGCAAAAAGTGGACGTTTCTGGGTTGAGAAAGAAACAGGAAAGCGATTTATTGAGTTACATGATGGCGAAATAGTTGATCGTGATACCAGCACAAAGGCAATGAAGCAGCTGAGATTTGAGCGAGCTCAGCTGATTATCCCTGAAAATAAGCAAAGTGCTAAAAAGGAAGATTCTCACAAATTAACAGCCTTGGCATTACTTGAGTCTAGCGCCAGCCGAGATCAGGCTGAACTCCAATGGCGAGGATCATCCTCATTATTGGCTTTGCTGATGGCATTACTGGCGATTCCGTTATCGCATGTTGCTCCCCGCGATAGCCGAGGGGGTCGAGTTGTTATTGGTCTGTTGGTCTACGTGATGTATATCAACCTGCTAACTGTTGCAAGAGGATGGCTAGCCGTTGGTATATTGCCGAGTGTGATCGGGTTATGGTGGGTTCATTTACTCTTTTTTGCTTTAGCGGCCAGCTGGATTTGGTTGCAGCGACGGCGCATGTGAGAGAGCTGCTTATTTATGAAAATTATTGATCGCTATATTGCCATGACTGTAATCCGAGGTATTCTTTCGACCTGGGTTTTATTATTGGGCTTTATTCTGGTTGTCACGCTTATATCTGAGCTACAAGCAGATAAAGGCAATTACACTTTGGTTCAGGCGGCCTGGTACGTGCTTTTACGGACACCTTATATTGCGTATCAGGTGTTCCCTTTTGCTGCTTTAATTGGCACGCTAGTGAGTATTGGTGGTCTGGGGACGGCTCATGAACTTGTTGCATTGAGGTCTTCAGGTGTTTCCCGGCAGCGTCTTACAGTATCGGTATTGATGGGTGCAACAGTGCTCTTAATTCCGATAATGCTGGTAGGTGAATACCTGGCTCCCGACTTGCAGCAGGGGGCCAGAATCTATCGCTTTGCGCATAAAAAAGGCAGAATTCATCTCGGTGGAAGTGGTGGTCTCTGGATTCGTGATGGGGGCCAAATTATCAATATTCGCACTCCAGTTATTGCTCCTGGTAAGAAAACCCAGTTTTCTAATGTTCAGGTCTACAACCTTGATGATGACTTTATGCTGAAATCCATTACCAATGCTAAGGAAGCAATTCCCGCAGCAGTGCAGGAAGGCGAATCACCGGACTGGAAACTTATTAAAGTCACTGAAACTAACATTGGTGAAGCGGTTGTTCATCAACGACGTCAGCCAGAGCGCGCCTGGGATACACGAGTTGAAGTTGGTTTGCTGAGTTCAGCGGTCAATCGACCTCAATATATGTCCGCCCGATCTCTGGACAATTACGCTGACTATTTGCAAACAAACGGTCAGGATGCGCGTGAATATGTCGCTGCATTTTGGGAAAAAATGTACTTTCCATTCACCGTTTATGCATTATTAATAATGGGTTTACCCTTTGTGTTCGTGATGGCTCGTCAGCGTAGTCTGGGAGTGAATATCTTTATCGGTATTGTTGCCGGATCAGTGTATTTAATAATGGCACGCTGGGTGCAGAATTTTGCTGAAGCCTTTGGTTTTCCATTTTGGCTGGTGGCGGCTTTACCTATAATTGCGCTTTCCTCCGTGGGTCTGTATATGTTGCGAAAATCCGCGTGAGTTCAATCGCGAATCAGCCTGCTACGACTTAGAAGGTCGTGCAAGCAGGCACGGTCTTTACGCAATAGCGAGATCAGAAAACCAGTTGCCAGTGCAAACAGACTAAGCCATGCAGCACAATATCGTATCAGGGTCATCGCCCAACTAATTTTAGTCCCACTTTCGGTAACCAGGCGGGTATGCCAGGCGCGCATGCCCAAAGTTAATCCGCCCTTGCGCCAACTGATGGCAAAATAGAACCAGGTAGCTAGCCATAGTGACAACATATAAAGCGGGTAGATTTTATATTCAGGTGTGATGGCTTCTCCTGAATTACCCACGACCCAGGCCACTGATATCAGAAATAGGACTGCTAATACAGCAAAGCTGTCATATAACATGACCATTAAGCGTCTTGGCAGTGTGCAGTAAACGACTTCTGTCGTGCCGCTTGAAGTTGAATCTTTAGGTTTTTCAGAGGTATGCACGTGTGTTGCCTTGAGAGTTAAATGTTTACAGACAGTTAATTCAAAGCTAATGCTTGAATCTTGTTGCTCGTGATAAAGTCTGCTGAGTTATTCTATTTTATATTTTTTTAAGGCGATGCTGGTATTTTAGTAATCGCTTAGTTATCCTGAGCGGTTCAAGAATCAAAATAAAGTCATAAAATTATGGCGGTATTTTAATTACGTTATGTTTTTTCGCTGTTATAGAGCTGGAAAAGGGTTATGCCAAAACAATCAACAAAGCAAAAATTTATAAATCTGAGTGTGTTATTGACCTGCTGTCTTTTAACCATTTCCACTGTGCAAGCACAGTCATTAAATTCTTCGATTCAAACCCAATCGAAGATTAGTGCTGATGCTAAACGATCACAGCAGAAGATCAGTAATCTTGCATCGCAAACCCAGGATTTACTCAATGATTTCCGTCAGGTGGTCAATGAAACGAATGGGTTAAAGGTGTACAACGCGCAGTTAGAAAAAGTTGTAACCGATCAACGTAACGAAAAGAAATCAATCACTAATCAATTAGCAGGTCTCGAGGCCACTAACCGTGGCGTGACACCGTTAATGATTGATATGGTGAATATGTTTGATCAGATTGTTGAAGCTGATATGCCTTTCCATATTGAACAGCGTCGTGACCGGGTTGTGAAGCTTAAAAAAATGCTTGATCGTGCTGATGTGACTACTTCAGAAAAATATCGCCGGGTAATGGAAAACTATATCGCAGAACTGGAATATGGTCGTACCACTGAAGCGTATCGTGGACAACTGGAAGACGGTACAGTGGTTGATTTTCTGCGGGTTGGCAGAACCATATTGTTATATCAATCATCAGACTTGAAACGCACTGGACGCTACAACGTTGCCACTCGCTCGTTTGAGGATCTGGGCGACGAGTACCGACTGGAAATTAAGGAAGGCCTGGCAATTGCAAATAATGAGAAGGCGCCAGATCTGGTCCCGCTGCCTGTTGATGCACCGGGGGTTTCACAATGAAAAAGCTGATATTGATACTTGCAGCTCTGGTGATGATTGGTGGCAGCGCAAACGCCCAGACGCTTTCAGATTTATACCGTCAGGTACAGAAAGCAGTGACGGAAGAAGGCAAGATTAATAAGACTCGTGAAGCTGAATTTATATCTGCTCGAAATCGCCAATCACAGTTATTAGCGCAAGCAAAGGCAGAACTACGG
>CAXMRK010000028.1:0-4725 GCA_964195815.1 uncultured Acidimicrobiia bacterium
TGGGTGATGGGAGAGGGTTCTGCCAAAGTATTGCGTGGCGAATCGATGGCAGACGTCATCTTTAACGGTTCCAGCACACGAAAGCCAGTAGGTACGGCAACAGTCGAGCTGGTATTTGATAATGTTGATGGCCACATCGGCGGTGAGTTTGCAGAATACAATGAAATTTCTGTTAAACGTCAGGTTAGCCGTGATGGTGTGTCCAATTACTCTCTAAACGGTAGTCGTTGCCGTAAAAAAGACATTACTGATGTATTTTTAGGCACAGGATTGGGCCCGCGCAGTTATTCCATTATTGAGCAAGGCATGATTTCCCAGATTATTGATGCCAAACCGGAAGAGATTCGTGGTCATTTGGAAGAAGCTGCGGGAATTTCAAAATACAGAGAGCGTCGCCGGGATACCGAAAATAGAATTTCTCGAACACGCGACAACCTGGACCGACTAAACGACCTGCGTGAGGAAATAGGAAAACATATAGATCGTTTAAAACGGCAGGCACGCGCTGCTGAACGTTGGAAAATCTTTAAGCAGGAATCCCGAGTTTTGGAATCGTCATTGTTAGCGCTAGGGTGGCGGGAGCTAAGTGCTCAAGCGGAACGCAAGGCTATAGAACTAAAATCTGTAGAAACTGCTATGCAAGCAAAAATTGCAGACCAGCGCGCTGCTGAGACCAAGCTGGAAGGCATACGTGAAAGCCAGACACAGGCCAGTGAGAATTTCAATCAGGTGCAAGGGCAGTTTTATGAGATCGGTGGTGAAATAGCGCGCCTGGAACAAACCATTCAGCATGAAAAGGAATTGCAGGTCCGGCGCAAACAAGAATATGAAGAAACTCGCAGTGGCTTGCAGGATCTGGAAAAACACATTGTTCTCGACCGGACGCAAGTTGAAGAATTAACAACGGCTCTGGCCCAACTCGAACCGCAATTAAGCAGTACTGACCAGCAGCAAACAAAGTTGGCTGAGGGTTTGGAAGCAAAGAATGATGCCGCGCGTTGCTGGCAGGAGAAATTCGATAATCACCGCCAGGAAGCGACAGAGATAAACGGTCGAGCCGAGTTGGTGAGAGCTAATATTGAGCACCTTGATCAACGATTAGTACAGACGAGTCAGCGTTTAGATGCATTGAAAGCCGAAAGCAGTGATAGTGCAGGTAAAGCGCTGAGTAAAGATTTGAAAACGGCGCAGGTTGAGAGTGAGGGGGCTGCAAAAATATTGGCACAAGCTCAAAAGCAACTCGACCAATTATTGGAAAAAATCACTTCAGGCCGAGATTTCATTCAACAAATTCAAACCGAACTAAGCGATAAACAACGTTTACAGGCAACTTTGAGAGGACGACTATCTTCGTTGCAGGTATTGCAGGAATCGGTTCTGGAAGAAAGTGTTAATACCCAGGAGTGGTTGAAATCACAGGGCTTGAATGAAGCAAAAACTTTACTCGAAACTATTGTGGTTGAAGATCGCTGGCGGCCAGCTGTTGAGCAAGTTTTACGGCCGTGGATTGATGCCTTACTGGAATCTGGAGTGGGCTACGATTTCAACAGTTTTACCCAGGGGCATTTAGCATTATTAGACCCAGTAAGCGGTACATTAGATATTACAGCAGGAACTTTAGCGGCTGTCTGTGAAGCTCCCGATACAATTTTAGAAGTGCTTAATCAAGTCCATATAGCCAGTGATCTGAATTCAGCACTTAAACTTCAGTCAGGTTTGAAACCTGGCGAAAGTGTGATTACAGACACTGCTGAATGGCTCGGTCGAGGCTGGATTCGTGTACAGCGTAGTAATGAAGGCTCAGTTCTTGATCGGGAGCAGGAGTTACGCGAACTGTCTAAAGAAAATAACAAGCTAGATGCTAGTGTTGCTGAGCTAAAGCAGCAACTGGCTACTAGACAGAATCAGCAGCAGGCACTGGAAACCCAGCGACGTCAGGCACAAACAGAAACCAATGAGTTTTATCGCCTACAAACTCAAGCGGCTTCAAAGGTAGAAGCATTACAGCGCCAGTCACGAGAATTGCTGGAGCGTCAGCAGCGTGATAAGCAGGAACTGACTGAGCTTGAAAAACGTCAACTGGAAGATAAAAAAGAGATTAAAAGCGAACGTAAAGAGCTAGAGAATAGTCTTAATCGAATGGCTGAAATTCAATCAATTAGAGAAGCACTGGATCGTGAGCGATTGCAAGTTATCAGTCAACGTGACCAGGCACGTGAGGACCTGAATCAGGCTCGAGAAGCGCGTCATGCTGCTGCGCTTAAAGTTGAATCTCGGCGTGCCAGCCTGGATTCACTAACGCAGTCTTTGTCGCGAATGGATAACCAACTTGGTCAAATGCAGCAACGCTATGTACAACTCAGCGAGCAGGTGGCAAAAGATAGCCAGCCCGATGAAGCACATAAACTGGCTATGGATAAATTATTACAGCAGCGGGTAAAAATTGAGCAGGATATGGCTGTTGCTCGGACGGACTTGCAGGGTCTGGAAAATGAATATAAGGAACAAGATGGTAGCCGCCAAAAAGCTTCCCAGGAAGCTGAGGAAATTCGTCAGGAAATTGAACAGAGCCGGTTAAATCTACAAGAATTACAGATAAAAGCGCGGTCTTTGGTTGAGAGACTCGATGAAAAAGACCAGGATGCTGAGCAATTGGCAGCCAGCTTGGACGAAGAGGTCGATACTGATGCCATGCAGGCAGATCTTGAGCGCTTGCAGAACAAAATTCAACGGATTGAACCAGTGAATCTGGCGGCTATTGAGGAATACGAAGAAGAAAGTCAGCGCAAGGAATATCTGGATGCCCAGCATGAAGACTTGAGCACTGCAATGACAACACTGGAATCTGCGATTGCGAAAATCGATCGTAAAACCAGAAGTAAATTTAAGGAAACATTTGAGCAGGTAAATAAAGGTGTACAGGATTTGTTTCCACGCCTATTCGGTGGTGGGCATGCTTACCTGGAGCTTACTGGCGATGATCTGTTAACCACGGGTGTCAGCATCATGGCGCGCCCACCCGGTAAACGCATCAGTTCAATTTACTTGCTTTCTGGCGGCGAGAAAGCCTTAACAGCCGTCGCCCTGGTATTTGCAATATTTCGTTTGAACCCAGCACCATTCTGTTTGCTGGATGAAGTTGATGCGCCTCTGGACGATGCTAATGTTGCACGTTTTTCAGCATTGGTTCTCGATATGTCAGAGAAAGTACAGTTTTTGTTTGTATCACACAACAAGGTCACCATGGAAATGGCCTACCAGTTGTGTGGGGTTACAATGCGTGAAGCGGGTGTATCGAGATTGGTTTCAGTTGATATTGAAGAAGCTGCTTTATATGCACAAAAAGACTCACAGAGCTAATAAGAATAAGTTCAGGATAATTGATCATGGATAGAGAAACATTGAGAATGGCATTATTTGTGATTGGTTCGATCATTGTCATTGTGATTCTTATTCTTGGGAGCACTGAAAAACGTAGGCAAAAAAACGTAAAACGTCGACATAATAAAAATCAGTTTGAAGCTGGAGATAACGCTGCTGTCGAAGCCATCGCATCTGAAGACAGTGATATTGAGAATGAAGAAATTGGCATGCAGCAAGAGTTAGAAGCCCTTAAGGGCATGGGGGCAATGATTGCTGCTGATAAAGAAGATGAAAAAGAACCTCCAAAACAGGTTCAAGCAAGGCAAGATTGCAATTCTCCTACTGACCCATCTCAAGCATCAAATATCGGCAATTCAGCGACCCAGAAAAAACCCACATCATCCACTCCGCGGCCTGACAAAGTAGTGACCCTATATTTACAATCATTAGGTAAGCAACGTATCCATGGCACGGCATTGCTTGAAGCTACAGTAAAAACAGGCTTGGTCTACGGCAATATGAAGCTCTTTCACCGCGTGCCTGAAGGCAGTACTCGATCGCTTTTTAGTCTGGCCAATGGATTGAAACCTGGGACCTTTGATCCGACAGCGTGGAATCTTTTTGAAACCCCAATGCTGACTTTGTTTTTTTCATTACCCGCTCCATTTGAAGGTTTGCCTGCATGGGAGTCGATGCTGGCCACTGCAAACCGTCTAGCTGACTTATTAGGTTTAGCAGTATTAGATAATCAGCAAATCCCGTTAAACAGAGAGCGGATTGGTGAAATTAGGGAAGAACTGCGTTTGTACGATCGTGAACACACACAGTGAACACACACAATGAATCTGTTTTCAGAACTTAAACTAATTGATGCTCTGCGGGCGCAACTGCAAGAGCATAACTATCGATATTATGTGTTAGATGATCCATCTGTACCGGATATTGAATATGATCGGCTGATGCAGGAATTACGCGCCCTGGAAACAAAACATCCGCAAACAATCACCTCAGATTCACCCACGCAACGTGTTGGTGCGACACCTTCAGATGCATTCTCATCGGTTACCCATAGTGTACCAATGTTGTCACTATCAGATGTTTTTACTGACGCTGAAGTTAATGATTTCGATCAACGAATGCGCTCGGCATTGGAGTTGGAAAATATTACTTATACAGCAGAGCCAAAGATGGATGGTTTGGCGATAAGTCTAATCTATGAAGAGGGTAAGTTGGTCAGAGCAGGGACTCGAGGAGACGGAGCAACAGGTGAAAATGTTACCACCAATGTACGTACTATTGAGGCGATTCCATTAAGCTTACGGGGTAGTGATTATCCAAAATTACTGGAGGTTCGAGGCGAAG
>CAXMRK010000029.1:0-8784 GCA_964195815.1 uncultured Acidimicrobiia bacterium
AGATGAGCTTGCTTGCTGATAAGGAATTTCTACACCCTGCTTGATAAAGGCTTCAGATTGGTTTGCAGTAATAATGCGCGGTGAAGATATCACTTCACCCTGCCCATCTTCTTCAAGAGCCGAGAGTTCTAGATCCAACAAAACATCACTGGATAAGAATGACAGCCCAAAAGAACCCGCAGGATTAGAGACCGGTAAATTAACCCCATAACGGTTATTCAATGCAGGTAAGTTTATAATATCTGAACCATTCACAGGATCTATACCAGAAGCAAATAAAGTATCTGCACCAATACCACTTCCACTAAAGGCACCGGAATTAGAACCAAAATGAAATCCGGTCACACCCCAACGAACACCCAGTTCACGATTGAAATCACTCTTGGCAATAACGATCCGTGATTCAATTTGCACCTGTCTGACAGAGCGATCCAAAACTTCAACCAAACGTTTAATTTCAATGATTTTTTCATCAGTATCATTGACCAGTAAGGTATTAGTGCGTTCATCAACTGTGACTGAACCACGGCTGGACAATAGGCCTGATTCAGACTCGCCTGCATTTTCAACAGAAGCAAATATTAATTCCTGAAGATCTGTTGCTTTGGCATAACTCAGCTGAATCATTTCTGTACGTAAAGGCTCCAGTACACGTCTGTCTTCTGCCGCCTGCAGTAATAGTCTTTCACGCTCGGCGATTTCTGCTGCTGGTGCAATCCAGATAATTTCCCCATTTCTGCGCAGATCGAGATTCTTGGCATCCAGAATAATATCTAGCGCCTGATCCCAGGGAACATTAGTTAAGCGTAGCGTAATATTACCGCCTACATTGTCAGCAACCACAATGTTCAGGTTCGAAACATCAGCAATCAACTGCAGTATTGAGCGAACCTCAATATCCTGGAAATTAAAGGTAACTTTCTTGCCCGTGTAAGCTTTGTCTTCAAAAAACTTAACATCCTGCTCTGGTGCTTTAGCTACTCTGGCTGGTTTATTAACCTCAATGATCAGCTCATTACCTGTCTGATACATTGTATGGTCATAGGCGCCAGCAACTGTTAGTACGACTCTGGAGCTATCACCATTTTCACGTGCTTCGATAAAACGCACAGGTGTTGCAAAATCACCAACATCCAGACGTTTTTGATTATCAGCAGACACGCCAACATTAAATAGTTCGATATTAATTTTATCGCCACGCTCGTTAACTGCGACACTGGCGCCTGACTGGCTCATGGTGATGATAACTTTCGCCTGTCCCTGATCGCCACGACGAAAGTCCAGATTTGTTATCTGGTTTGCTGCCGCAGATGCTGCACCTGTTGCAAACTCAGCTTGCGGAATAAGGTTAACCAGCAGTGTGCTGCCATTGACATCCAGTTCATAAGCTGATGATTTATCAAGGTCAACAACTAAGCGCGTACGTCCCGCTGCTGTCATCACACTATATTCCTTGACTCCAGCCTGACCGACCATTACCGGGTCAAATCCATCTGCGCTGACATCGGCCATATCTACAACAAGTCTGTTTGGACTGTCGGTCATAAAGCTTTTTGGTTCTGGCATATCACCATCAGCTTGTAAACTAATGGTCATCGAGCCGTCCGCATTTAGCATATGATCGATTGTTAACAAATCTCCCGCAAGAGATAATCCTGATACCAACAATAGCGATAATCCGAGCAACAAACGGGTGATCAGCGTAGCTGAATTTCCGGTTTGTTGTTGATCCGATTTTCCTGCTGTTCCTGTTCCATGTATCTGCTTGTTCATATCATGGTTTCCCTGTTTTCTGTCTTTATGTCTACAATTATTCATGGTTATATCCTTCTATACCTGATACGGAATAGGCTAGTCATTTAATTTGATTGAAGCCTCTCGTACCAACCATCCCTGAGTTCCATTCGGGATCAATTCTGATAGCGCAATGCGATCCTGGAAAATTGTCACAATTTTTCCCCGGTTCTGGCCCAGATACCCATTAACAGACACCCTGTGAATAACCAGGTCAGGATCCTGAACCAGTGCCCATTGTTCATTATCTTTGGCGAATGTTCCCACCATTTTCAAAGTATCAAGAGAGAACTGTTCCAAAAATTCCCTTGGCCTATCCAAATCTGGTTGTGGACCCTCTGTACCAACTGGCCCTGCAACCATCTCTACTGGTGCCATCATCATTTCACTAAAAGGATTACGCGACCCTTCACCCAGATAGCTAACTGGTGTATAGGTTGCAATTGGCGGAATTGGATCAATTGGATCTGCCGGACGCCGCTTAACTTCATTTGCATAGCGCTGGATTTCATCCATATCACTGCTGCAAGCCTGTAATCCAAGCAGCAATAACAGTGACAACAATAGCTTAGAATTTGTGTGTATCATTTTAATCATGATCCACCACCATCCGGTTTGGTCGCAGCAATTTCAGCAGATTCATCCTCGTCCACATAGCGATATGTTTTTACCGTTCCTTCAAGGAGCAATTCTTCAGAGTTCTCATTTTCGGATTTTTTCAAAGCAATATCATTCATCGTAAGAATCACCACCCGCGGTAATGAAGCCACCTTGCCAACAAACTCACCAAACTGGTGGAAACTTCCGCGCATTCTTATTGAAATAGGTTTTTCAGCATAAAAATCATGGACAATTTCTGGTGCAGGGCGGAATAAATCATTTTTGATTCCAACCCCTAACGCGGTTTGTGATACATCAACAAGCAGCTTATCCATTTCAGTTTTACCGGGTAAACGACGCACCATGGTTTCTAACATATCTTCCATATCAGTCAACTGTTTACGGTATGACTCAAGATTGGCAGCTTTTTGCTGTTTCGTCTCAAAGTCCTGCCTCAGCGATTGTTCAACCGCGTTCGCCTGGCGGATATCTTCCTGTTTATCTTTAATAAATAGAAAATATCCAACAACTAGAATGACAACGGCAAGCAAAGCTACAATAAATGCTCGTGCGGCAGGTGTTGCACTACCGACATCTTTGAAATCAATATCTCGAATATCATTCAACATCAGGACTGCTCCTTATCAAAACCTTCTTCTTGTTCTGACCCCAGATGCAGACGAACTTTTATTCTAAAATCGTAGGGTTCAACCGTCTGAGCGCGCAGCTCATTTGCTTCAATAACCGTCAACTCAGGATCCGTAAGCAATTGTGAGATACCTAACCTGGTCAGAAATTCCGAAACCCTGGCATTTGACTGAGCTGTACCTGAAATTGTTACCTCGAAGCCATTTTGCTGAAGATTAGTCAAAGTAACACCCACTGGAGTGGTCACAACAAGCTCATTAAGTAGCTGTACAGTTAATGAACGCTTGCCTTGTAATTCTTCAATTACCCGCTTGCGTGCAAGCAGTGCCTCACGGGTTTTTTCTAACTCCGAGATCTCTCGAATCTGCTCGTCCATATCAGATATTTGAGTTTGGAGGTATTGGTTTCGATCATTTTGAGTGCCCAAAACTCCGCCTAAATAGGTCAGCACTACAAAAACTACAGCAAATGTGCCAACTACTGAAAATAGCAATAGCATAAAGAAATCACGCTGACGTTCCTTGCGTTGTTCCTCGCGCCAGGGTAATAGATTAATTTTCGCCATTAGTCAAATCCCCGAATTGCCAAACCACAAGCCGTCATCATTGCCGAAGCGCTTAAGCGCAAACTATTTGCTGCAACATTATTAGATAATGCGAGCCCTCGGATCGGATCAGCAATTTCCGTGGTAATGCCCAACTCATCATAAATAACCCGATCCAGATCCTTAACCTGGGCTCCACCACCAGCCAGGAACAGAGTATCTATACTCCGGAAATCACTGGAAGATGAATAAAACTGCAATGCACGTCCAATTTGCTGAATAACTGATTGTTGAAATGGAATAATTACCATTTGTTCAAAGTCTTCTGGCTGATCATCACCACGTAACATAACCATGGCATCATCTGAACTCAGTTCATAGCGTTGGGAAATATCTTCAATCAGCCTACTGGTCCCAAATGCATGCTCTCTGTTGTAAATAACCCGATCACCATGGAGGACAATAAAGCCCAACTGCTGCGCACCAATTTCAACAACTGCTATTGTCTGATCCGTAGCGATGCCATTTTTGTGGCGAATAAGCTCGAAGGCATTGGCGATTGCGTATGCTTCTACATCGATTACCCTGAGCTTCAAACCAGCTTCTTCAATGGCAGCCGTCAACATGTCTAGCGCATCTGTTTTACAGGCTGCCAGTAATACATCAACTAAATCTGCGCTGCGTTTGGATGGACCAAGCACTTCAAAGTCTCTGTGGACTTCATCCAATGAATATGGAATGTATTGATCAGCTTCAATTTCAATCTGACTTTCGAGCTCAACATCGGACAAATCCGCCGGAAGGCTGATAGTTTTTGTCATCACCGATGAACCAGAGACCGCAACTGCACAGAATTTTGACTTTGAGCCAGATCTGCGAACGGCGCGCTCAACTGCTGAACTCACTGCATCAACATCGACCACGACTTTGTCCTTAACTGCGCCCGCAGGTAAAGGTTCAATCGCAAAATGCTCGACCCTGACACCATTGTCAGATCGTGATAGTTGTATCAACTTAACAGCCGTAGAACTGATGTCCAGACCAATAGTTGGTGGTGTTTTTTTATTAAAAATATTCAACTTACCCCCGGGATTATCATCCAATCTTTTCCCATATGCCAATAGCTTACCGACACTTTATAAACCAATTATCAACAAATTTTAACAATTTCACAACAGTAATCGAACTTTAGGATGAATTTTAAGATACAAGGGCAGGTACTCAACCATGAAAGTAATGCTACATAGTTGGTAATACGACCATCTTCCTTGTGTCAATTTCACCCCACCACATCCTGTGGTAAAGACCAATCCAGCGATCATAGGTGACACAAATTTATGCACACCATGTTGGAACGGTCGACACTTACAACACCAGTTGATTGGATCATCAGGTGTTTTATCCGGTACACTGCACATAAAATACACTAATTTTGATGCTTGTGAAGATATTTTTCCGTTGGTTTATCCGTTTCAGTCTAATTATTGCCCTGCTTGGCGGCATTGTGCTTGCCATATTGTGGGCAACTATTGCCCCCAACCTGCCTGATATTAGTGGCCTGAAGGACATACAACTCGAAGTTCCATTGCGGGTTTACAGCGCTGATAACAAATTAATAGGTATTTTCGGTGAACGCCGAAGAATTCCGGTAAATTTTGAAGAACTACCGGAAAATTTAATCAATGCTTTCATTGCCGGTGAAGATGCGCGTTTCTTTGAACACCCTGGCATTGACTATCAAGGCTTGAGTCGGGCTGCAATTCAACTGGCGCGGACTGGTGAAAAATCTCAGGGCGGTAGCACTATCACCCAACAACTGGCTCGAAATTTCTACCTGAGTTCAGAAAAAACATATTTACGCAAAATTCGGGAAATATTTTTAGCCCTGAAGATTGAGAAAGCCTACACTAAAAAGGACATTCTCAATCTTTACTTGAACAAAATCTTCCTGGGACACAGAGCCTATGGCGTTGGTGCAGCAGCTGAGGTCTACTATGGCAAAACACTCGATCAGCTAACTGTTGCACAAATGGCGATGTTAGCTGCCCTGCCAAAAGCACCTTCACGGATCAACCCTATCAGTGGACCAGAACGTGCGTTGCAAAGACGCAATTATGTTCTCTCTCGCATGCTCACGCTTGGTTACCTGTCTGAGGTTGAACATGAACAGGCAAGGAATGAACAGGACAGAGCTAGCTATCATGGACCTCAGGTTGAGATGCAAGCCCCTTATCTGGCAGAAATGGCTCGAAACATCGCTATTCAACAATTGGGCAAAGAAGCCTACTCAGGGGGTTATAGCTTATACACCACAATTGACAGTCAGCTGCAACAAGCTGCAAATCAATCTGTAAAACGCGGACTTGATAATTATGACCGCCGTCACGGCTACCGCGGCGCAGAGGCTAATGTTGACCTGACAACAAACACGGGCCCCGAGCAGTGGCGGGAAATACTCCAGAATCATCAGGAGATAGCAGGGCTAATCCCAGCATTAGTGACTGAAGTTGATGATGAGTTGGCTCTTGTATATCTTGCTGACGGGCAAACCATTGGCCTGGATATTGCGGCTGCTGCGTGGGCGCGAGCATATATTGATCACAATTCTCGGGATAAAAAACCAGAAAAAATAAGTGATGTTCTCAGTATTGGTGACATTATTCGAATCACCAGGGTCGCTGAATCTACTAATGAGGATAACTCACCCACAGAACTGAATGAACTACAGTGGCAACTGGCACAGATCCCCAGCGTCGAGGGTGCACTTATTTCATTAAATCCGAATAATGGTAACGTTCGTGCTCTGGTGGGTGGTTATGATTTCCAACGCAGCCACTTCAACAGAATCACTCAGAGCTTGCGTCAGCCAGGGTCAGGCTTTAAGCCCTTTGTTTATTCGGCAGCTTTGAGCAAAAACATTACTCCTGCAACATTAATTAATGACGCTCCTGTAGTTTTTGATGATCCCTTATTGGAAAAAACCTGGAAGCCACAAAATTATAGTGAAAAGTTTTTTGGTCCAACCCGCTTAAGGGAAGCAATGGTGCATTCTCGTAATTTGGTTTCTATTCGTTTACTTCGTGAAATCGGAATTCAATATGCACGTAATTACATAGCTCAGTTTGGAATTGATAAAGGCAAGCTACCTCAGGATCTGTCTATGGCGCTGGGCTCAGCATCATTAACGCCATTAAGCATCGCCCGTGGATATTCAGTTTTTGCGAACGGTGGCTACCTGGTTGAAATTCGCTTCATCGACAGAATTGAAGACAATACAGGGAAAACTGTTTACAGCCCCGACTATTCCAGAGTCTGTCCGGAGTGTGAGCCCAACGAGGAAGCTCTGGCTAATAATGATGAAGCAGCAGATGAACCCACCTTCACACCTTTGGTAATTAGCAGGGTAAACGATGAAGAGATCGATATAGAGCCCGAAGAGACCATTACTCCCATTCATATCCGCAAGGAAATACTAGCCCCTCAAGTGATAGATGAAGGTAATGCGTGGCTGATCAGATCCATCATGCGAGATGTTATTCGCTTTGGTACCGGACGCAAGGCTTTGGTATTGGAAAGAAATGATATTTCGGGAAAAACCGGCACTACCAATGACCAGCGTGATGCCTGGTTCTCTGGTTATAACAATGACATTGTAACTACCGTTTGGGTTGGTTTTGATGACAATAGCGAGCTTGGCCGACGCGAAACCGGAGGGCAGGCAGCATTACCGATCTGGATCGATTTTATGAAAACCGCCTTAATTGGTAGTGAAGATAGTTTTCCAGCAATGGCAGATGGGCTGGTAAAAATCAGAGTTAATAAAGAAACCGGGCTTGCCAGTAAAGACAGTGAAAACAGCATGGATGAATTCTTCTTTTTTGATCATCTTCCTGAGAATGAGGCCGATACATTTGATTCATCTGATTATCCAGAAACCGAACCTAAAAAAGAACTCGATATTTTTTAATCCCAACCCGGATACACAAAAAAGGCCCTGTATTTAACAGGGCCTTTTATTGGGCTTACTAAATTACTTAGCGACGATCAATATTTACATAATCTCGAGCTGTTGAACCCGTATATATCTGCCGTGGGCGACCGATTTTCTGAGGTCCTTCACACATTTCTAACCACTGTGCAGCCCAGCCTACTGTTCTGGCAATTGCAAACATGACTGTAAACATACTCACTGGAATGCCTAAAGCTTTATAGATAATGCCCGAATAGAAGTCCACATTTGGGTATAATTTGCGTTCAACAAAGAACTCGTCCTCAAGCGCAACCCGCTCTAGTTCCATAGCTAAATCCAGTTGAGGATCAACCACATTCAGTTCATTCAAAACATCATGACAGGCCTTACGTATTATCGATGCACGAGGGTCAAAATTCTTATAAACCCGGTGACCAAAGCCCATCAGACGGAATGGATCGTTACGATCCTTGGCCTTATTAACATATTTTGGAATATTATCGACTGAACCAATCTGGTCGAGCATCTTCAGCACTGACTCATTAGCACCGCCATGTGCCGGACCCCAGAGAGCTGCAATTCCTGCAGCAATACAGGCATAAGGATTAGCCCCTGTGCTGCCCACTAAGCGCACAGTAGAAGTACTCGCGTTCTGCTCATGATCAGCGTGCAATATAAATAGCAGATCGAGCGCTTTAGCCGCAACCGGATTAACCGTATAGGGTTCAGAAGGTAGAGAAAACATTGTATCCAGAAAACGCTCGGTAAAACCCAGATTGTTTTTTGGATAGGCTTTCGGCCAACCACGGTGATGGCGATAGCAAATTGCAGCAATAGTCGGCATTTTTGCAATCATTCGCTTGGCTGCCAAAACACGTTGCTGAGGATCTTCAGGATCCAAACCTTCATGGTAAAAAGCAGCCAGCGAACCCACAGCCCCAGCCATCATTGCCATAGGGTGAGCATCGTAGTGAAAACCACTCATAAAATCATTCAGTTTTTGATGCACCATACTGTGATAGGTGATGTTGTGATCAAACCCGGCCATTTCTGCGGTATTTGGCAGTTGACCGTTGAGCAATAGATACGCTACTTCGAGGAAATTACTATTTTCTGCGAGCTGCTCGATAGGATAACCACGATACTGCAGAACACCTTTGTCACCATCAATATAAGTAATTGAACTCGAGCATGCAGCTGTTTGTGCAAAGCCGGGATCATAGGTGAA
>CAXMRK010000030.1:0-2427 GCA_964195815.1 uncultured Acidimicrobiia bacterium
TTTCAAGCCAAAGGCTGGGGGCTGGATGTGTCGCTGATGCCAGTATCAATTGTTATTGTTGCAATTTTCCTTTGGAGCTATGGCGTAAAAGCTTATGCCAAAGGCTGGATTTATTAAGTCCATATATAACTATCAGATTAAAAGAAAACTGAGTAGTGCTACAGCCGCAGTAGCGAAAGCCAACACGATGGTGTACGAAAACCCAACAGTAATAAACTTTAAAGTGGTCATCGCCCAGCCCTGTTGATAAAAACGCTTCATTGCAATCCAGAAGTAGAGCATCAGCCAGATGCCCATTAGATTTAATAAGCCGCTTAAAAGGGTTGTGATCCAACTCGATTGTACTATCCATTGCATGCTAATAAACCAGTCGACACCGCTGCTAAGTAATATCATTACAGTAGCCAGCACAAACACAAAGCTATGGTTGTAGAGAGCAAAAATCAGGTGCTCAGTGTAGTAACGTTTACTGAATGAATAATATAGCTTTAGCAACAAGGCAAAAACAGGTAACAAGACAAATACCGTCATTGGTAACATATCAAAGACCTTATTGGTAATGATCGATGGATCTGCTTTTATCTCTGCCTTTTTCTCCTCAGATTTCGCTAATTCAGAGTTCACCCAATCATTGAGTGAGCCTGGGAAGAAAGGGATATTAATAGTGTCGACACCTTTTCCGTCACGCCCATTTATTCGGATATTCCAGTCATCATCTTCATCATCTTCATCATCTTCTGGCTGAGAAATTGCTTCATTTTCAACTGCGCTGGGAGAATTGTTTTCGCCTTCATTAACGCTGGATTTAACTATCTTTTCAGCATCCATTTCTGTCGCTGTATTGACCGAATCCTCGATGCTTTGGTCAGTATCAATGATCACATCATCAAGATTAAGGTTGGTGATGAAACCCGCAAGTAAAAAGAACGCGATACTGGAGAAAAGGTACAGGCGTACTGGTGAGGTGTATCTGAATCGCCGCCCGTGCATGTAATCACTGGCCAGTTTTCCCGGGTGAAATAATAGTGGCTTGAGCGTGCGGGTAAGACGTGAGTCCAGATCGAGTAGGTCGCCCATCATTTCGCGTAATAGTGCTGGGAAAAAGCGGAAGAAGTTTTTATCCGGCTGCCCGCAATAGTGGCAGTAGGGGCCTTGCAAATCAGTCCCGCAATTTTGACAATTGTGTGAGCCGTTTAAGCGTTTATTGTCTATGCTTAATTTATTTTTCAGTTTTACAGGAATGAGATTCATGGTTATAACAACTTGTCGCTTTGATGCATCCAGTTAATGGTTGATTTAAGCATATTTTCCAACGAGGTTTGTTTATACCCTAACTGGTTTATCGCTTTACTCGAATCGCCGACCAAATCATGGGTGACTAAAGCTGCGCCTTCAGGAGTGATTTCGGGTTCATTATCGCTGAATTTAGATAACCATTGGTTAAGCCGCCCGGATAATCGAATCAGGCTAGCAGGGGTTGGTTTAGATGGGATCTTTCGATCCAGATTTTGCGCAATACACTGGCAAAGCTCAAGAAAACTGGCGGTAACACCACCTAGCAAATAATTTTCACCACAATGGCCATGCTCGAAAGCCGTGATATGCGCTTTAGCAATTTCCCTGACATCAGCAAATGATCCCCTGGCGGTAGGTATCCCGGGTAATTTGTTGGTATCGATAAGTCGAATAAAACGTGACCAATTGTGCTTATCATAAGCACCCAGAACATTGCCGGGGTTTAAGATAACGGCATCCAGTCGCTGTTGCTCACAAGCATCCTTAACCAGACGTTCTGCTTCTCTTTTGGTGTGGATGTAATTGATCCAGTTGCCTGCATTAACCCACGGCGTTTGTTCATTGAAGATCTGTTGTTGGAAACCCCAGACTACAAAACTAGATGTATGCACCAATCTGCCAACTTGCTTTTCCATTGCAGTCTGGATGACATTGCGGGTACCTTCAACATTGGTCAGTCGTTGTTCATCGTTATTACGGGACCAAAGATTAGTGCTGGCGGCAACGTGAAATATAGCATCACAATTATTTGGTACTGCAGCCATTATTGAGTCCACATCGGTAATATCACCAACAGACCTAATTAAGGGTAATTCCTTTAATGGATGAATATCAGAATTATTACGATGGAGTATATGAACTTGCCAATCCTGCCGAATTAATTCCTTGCAGAGATTAATCCCAACAAATCCACTGGCGCCGGTTAGCAATGCTTTTTTCAAATCCAGTCTCCACTCATTATTTTACGGGTTACAATGCCTGAAACTAGTTGTCGTCGTCATCAAAAATTCAACCGCAAAATTTATGAGCCATAGTAGCACTCATCAACCCCTGGAAGAAATGCGTCGGACATTGTATCTGGCTCTGCCGATAATTATTGGCCAGATGGCAGGTGTCGGCATGAATTTTGTG
>CAXMRK010000031.1:0-10894 GCA_964195815.1 uncultured Acidimicrobiia bacterium
TCTGCGGGCAACCAACAACATTTGTCGCTCACGGACTTCCGGGTCACTGTCTAACAGTAGCAAACACAAAGTTTCAGGAGCCCATTCTGCAGACCGCGCTGCTGATTGAACTTCCTGTGGCATCGATGCTGCAACCAGGGCAGCATAGATCAGCTGATTACTATCAGGATTGCCGATGTTATCAATAATATTCTCGGCTTCAAACATTCCTGCGCCACCTTTGTGCTGTTTTGTCTCAGCTCGTTTTCTAAGTCGCTCCTCCTCTTCAACCGCCTGTTTTTGCTGGCGTTTGATTTTAGTCACCATGGTTTTTAATTCTTCTGGATTAAATTGTGGCTGGATTCGGGTTATCCGCTCTACCAGGGGTGGATGGGTAGCCAATAAATTAGACCGCCGGCCTTCGCCAAACAGCATGTGACTAACTTCCTCACTTTCGACTTCTAATAAAGAGCCATTTGCATCTATCGCGATGCGTTTGAGAGCCCCGGCAATACCATCAGGATTGCGGGTAAATTGAACCGCTGAAGCATCTGCCAGATACTCGCGTTGACGAGAAACAGCTGCTTTGATCCAGCGAGCAAAAAATAGCCCTATATAACCTACTACCATTACCCCTACAGCGACTAGAATGATCGCACCACCAGAGCTGTTGTTATTAGAACTCCGAGATACTCTGGTGTAACGGCTACTGATGAGAACACGTCTGCCAATAAGAGCTAGCATCATGATGCCGAATAAAAGGCCTATCAAGCGGATATTTAAACGCATATCACCATTCAGAATATGGCTGAACTCATGCGAAATTACCCCTTGTAGTTCATCCCGACTTAGCTTCTCTAAGGTACCTCTGGTTACTGCGATTGCAGCATCTGCCGGGGTGTAACCTGCGGCGAATGCATTGATACCCGACTCTTTTTCCATGACATAAATTTCGGGCACCGGCATGCCCGCGGCTAAAGCAACTTCCTCAACCACATTACGTAATCTGCGGCGTAATGGATCTCGGGGATCCGCGCCAACTCGGACACCACCGAGATCAACAGCCACTTTGCCACCACCAGCACGCAAGGAAGCTGTCCTGAAAAGTGTAGAAAAACCTATCACCGCCAAGGTTAATAAGGCGGTAACCCCTGCAAGAGGGGCATTAGTCTGTAAAAACAAAGGGTCAATCAGACTATGACTGCCTTGTGGTGTGGGTTGTCCAAGAAAAATTAAAGCAATTAATTCCAGCGCCGCGATAATTGCGATAATTGCGAGCAAGAACAACAGCACCAGCAAGCGGGTCTGCTTTTGGGCCTTTTCCTGATGCTCAAAAAAATTCATTTGCCACTCTCACAGCTTGATCGACGCAAGAGCGTCGATCAGTACCTGTTACCCTGCTTAGCTAAAAGAAACTTCTGGAACTTCGCGTTTCTTCTCGTCTTCAATTTCCAGCAGCTCTGCTGGGCCAAAGCCAAAGGTCACAGCAAACAGATTTGCTGGGAAAGATTCACGCGCTGTGTTGTAAACCATCACCGCATCATTAAAGGCCTGACGCGCAAATGACACCTTGTTTTCTGTACTGGTCAGCTCTTCAGATAATTGCATCATATTCTGATTTGCCTTCAGATCAGGATATGCTTCTGATAGAGCAAATAAGCGGCCTAAGGCACCGGAAAGTCCCTGCTCAGCTTGTGACAAATTTTTCATTGCCTCTGGATCAGAAGGATCCGCTTTGGCTGCCTGCAGCCCATTAACTGCAGTATTTCTGGCATTAATGACCGCCTCTAAAGTGCCTTTTTCATGGCCCATATACGCTTTTGCAGTCTCAACCAGATTCGGAATCAGGTCATGTCTTCTGGTTAACTGAACATCAATTTGAGCAAATGCATTTTTATAGCGATTACGTTTGGCCACAAGACCGTTGTAAATTGAAATCGCAAAAATAGCAATTGCAACAATAATACCTAGTACATACCACATTTTATTCCCCTCCAAACAATTGAATCCCTACTAACAGGGTGTTTAAGAATTTCAAATAATACACCAGTGTAGTGTCCTATACTATATGGTCATTAATAACTCTATAGTATAGAACACTACACAAAATCTAAAATCAATGTGAGTGCAGGAAGTCATTGTCTTAAAGCCCTGATAAAATAGCTACAAAATAACTAACCGGATTTTCCCTATGCAAAAATACCAGGCAAGGCTTATCGAACTGGCAATCGCCAGACAAATCCTCCGCTTCGGACAATACAGCTTAAAGTCAGGACGTATTAGCCCTTATTTTTTTAATGCTGGCGGTTTCGATGACGGACAGTCTATGCGGGTATTGTGCAATAGTTATGCTAACAGCATTGCAGCCAGTACAGTGCAGTTTGATATGCTCTTCGGGCCAGCTTATAAAGGCATTCCACTGGCGACCGGAATCGCTATCGCCTGGGACGAAATTTATCAACAAAACTTGCCTTACGCCTATAACCGTAAAGAAGTAAAGGATCATGGTGAAGGTGGTCAATTGGTTGGGGCTCCAATCTCAGGTCGGGTTCTTATCGTTGATGATGTTATTTCAGCAGGCACCTCTGTACGTGAATCTGTAAACTGGATACGTGCTGCTGGGGCTGAAGTTGCCGGTGTTGCTATAGCTCTGGATAGACAGGAACGCGGGCACGGTAAATTGTCAGCTGCCCAGGAAGTATCAACTGAATTTGGTTTTCCTGTAATACCGGTTATAAACCTCGCAGACATGCTCGCCTGGTTGGAAAAATCCGGTCTCGAAGTGGACATCGAAGCAATTAAGCATTATCGTGACCGCTATGGTGTTTAGCTCATTGTACAAACGTTCTCTAGTAACTATCTGTATTTCATTTCTGGCTTTAAGTTCAGCAGCACATGCTGGAAAAGTTGTTTACAAATGGTCTGATGATAAGGGTGTCATTCATTACACTGCCACACCACCACTCAAGCGCAGTCATAAACATATCAATAAGGAAGGTCTGACTATTGGCGAAACTTCCGCCCCCTTAACCCGTGAGCAAAGGGACCAGCAAAAAGCGAACAAAGTTCTCGAACAGCAAAAACTGATTGAAATGGACGAACAAAGTAAACGCGGCCGCTTGCTGCTGGCGACCTATCGCTCAGAATCCGATATCACTTCACGCTTACAATCAACATTGAGTGGTTTGGGTAATGAACTAGGCCTCGCATCAAAGGCTTACAGTTCTGAAAGCGAAAGATTAAGAAACCAGGTCAAACGTGCTGCCAACCTTCAGCGCCGTGGTGAAGCCCTGGATCAATCCACTACCGATGAAATCTTACAACAGCGAATTATTGTTAGTGGCCGTCAAGTTCGAATCGAGGGCCTACAAACTGAAATGAAAAATGCACGTACCCGGTTTGCGCTTGACCTTGCTCGTTATCGAGACCTTAGCAATAATACCGATAGCGGATAAAATCACCGCAATTTACACCTCGATTACTGTTTAGATTGCATATTACTTGACTATTCACCTATCTGAGTTAACCTTCATATACTGTTAAACCACCGAATTAATTGTCCATGTTTACACGCTGCCCAGATTGTCACGCCATTTACCCATTGCGCGCCAGCTGGCTTGCCCAGAATCAAGGCAAAATGGAATGTGGCCGCTGTGGAAAAGTTTATAACACTTTGAAGCAGTTATTTGATGACTGGCCGGAGCCGGATGAAATGCCTGCTGAACCTATGCAAGCCGGCACCCCGTTTCATCTTTCTCACCGTTTTACCAACAACAAGCAACAGCTTGGTGCTGAAGCTGCTCTGTCCACAAACAATGAGCCAGAAGACACAGACCAGGAAGATGCAACTGAGGTGCCAGACCCCAACCAATTAGAGCTGTTATCAGAAAAAAACTATCAATGGCTATGGAACGCCTTATTAGTCCTGATTATTCCTCTTACTATAGTAAATTTCGGTTGGCAGTATCGTCAGCAATTGCTTGAAAATCAAACCTTTCGTGCGACTGTAGAAAACCTTGGGTGGGTTGAACCACTGCAAAATCAGCAGCAGCAAAACCCAGCGTTTTTCCATTTACTCAGTCGTGATATTCATGCACACCCAAGTAGAGCCGGGGCGCTGGTATTAAGTTTAACCATGGTCAACAGGGCAGATTTTAGACAAGACTTTCCCATTATCGAGCTAACCCTTCTAGATACCAGCCAACGGGCACTTGCAAGGCGGCAAATAATGCCCTCTGACTATTTGCCTTCAGCTAGTGACTACAAAAGCGGGCTCGCACCAGATTCATTATTACCAATAGTAATTGAATTTGCTGACCCTGAAATTAACGCCAAGGGTTTTGAAATTCAATTTCTTTAACGCAACAGGCATTTCAGCAACCATGAAAGATCGAACAAACGACACTAAAATACCTCTTCGCGAATATGTACGTCGAGTTGCGATTAATTACCTCAATGACATGGACAATACCGATCCAGAAAACTTACATCAATTATTTATCAGCACTGTTGAATCCCCGTTGATAGAAGAAGTATTAAAAAAAACTCTGGGTAACCAGAGTCATGCCGCGCGAATTCTTGGCATTACCCGTAATACCTTACGCAGTAAAATGCGTCAGCATAATATTCAGCCCTGGTCTAAATAAATAGTGTAATTTACTGCCAGCAAATAGAACTACCGTGGTCTTAGAGAGTATAATTTCATCGACATATAACCATCATCGGGTGCCTCACCCGTGCTTTACAGGACCCGGAAATGACTACCAACAAACCTCTAGCTCTAATTAGTGTTTCTGACAAAACTGGGATTGAAGACTTTGCTCAGGGGCTTATAACTGCTGGTTATGAAATACTCTCAACCGGCGGTAGTGCAAAACGACTAAAAACTGCTGATATTGTAGTCACGGATGTATCAACCTATACCGGCTTTCCTGAAATCATGGCTGGCAGAGTCAAGACCTTACAACCCTTAATTCATGGGGGTATTTTGGCACGAAGAGGAACAGATGAAGCGATAATGGACGCACATAATATTCGTCCAATTGATATTGTGGTTGTAAATCTCTACCCTTTCGAAGAAACCATTGCACAAGCAGATTGTAGTCTTGAAGAGGCTATCGAAAACATCGATATCGGGGGTCCAGCGATGGTCAGAGCAGCGGCCAAAAATCACGCAGATGTTACTCTGATTGTAGATCCGGATGATTATTCTGAAGTACTGCAGCAGCTTAGTGCGGGCAGCCTGGATTCAAACGACCGCAGGCAACTCGCTATTAAAGCCTTTGCACATACCGCCCGCTATGATGGCTTGATCGCGAGCTATTTAAGCTCGCATGATGAAAATGGTACTGAGACCGGCTTACCGGAATACTACACCCCACAGTTCAAACAAAAGCAGGTCATGCGTTACGGTGAAAACCCGCATCAACGCGCTGCTTTCTATACTGAACCCCAGCCGGCGGCAGGCAATATCGCTAGCTCAAAACAAATTCAGGGCAAAGCCCTGTCATTCAATAATATTGCTGATGCAGATGCGGCATTGGAAGCAATCAAACTTTTCTCTGAAATGCCGGCCTGTGTGATTGTGAAGCATGCCAACCCCTGTGGGGTTGCCCAGGCAAATACCTTGATTGAAGCTTATGAAAATGCATTTGCAACGGATCCAACCTCCAGTTTTGGTGGCATTATTGCCTTCAATCAATCACTAGATACCAGCACAGCTGAGAAAATTTTAAGCCAGCAATTTGTAGAAGTCGTCATTGCCCCGGCAATCAATTCAGGTGTAGCTGAAATTTTCGCAGCCAAAAAAAATGTGCGCCTACTGGTGAGTGGAGAGTGGCGGCAGCACAATGCAGGCGTCTTCGACCTCAAGAAAGTTAATGGTGGTCTACTGATCCAGGATCGGGATTTGCATATTCTGGCTAAAGCTGATTGCCAAATTGTCAGTCAAAGAGCTCCATCAGAAACTGAATGGGCCGATTTGCAGTTTGCCTGGAAAGTTGCTCAGATGGTTAAGTCCAACGCTATCGTATATGCCGGTGATGGGCGTACGCTCGGGATCGGCGCGGGGCAAATGAGCCGAATTGATTCTGCCCGCATCGCCCGCTGGAAAGCCAGTGATGCCAAACTGTCACTGCTTGGGGTTGCGATGGCATCCGACGCATTTTTTCCGTTTAGAGATGGCATTGATACTGCTGCAGATGCGGGTATCAAAGCAATTATTCATCCCGGCGGGTCTATTCGTGATGAAGAAATCATCACTGCGGCAAATGAACATGACATCGCCATGGTATTCACTGGAATTCGCCACTTCAGGCACTAAATCAGGAATAAAGTATGCAAATATTAGTGATAGGATCCGGTGGTCGTGAACATGCATTGTCCTGGCGACTGGCACAATCTAAGCGCATTGATAAAATCTGGGTCGCGCCTGGTAATGCTGGCACTGCCACAGAAAACAAATGTGAAAACCTGGATATTAATGTCGATGAGATTGATGCCTTACTGAATTTCGCCCAAAATCATTCTATTGAACTCAGCATTGTTGGCCCTGAAGCTCCGCTGGTAGCAGGGATTGTCGATCGCTTCCAGGCAGCCGGTCTCAAGTGTTTTGGACCATCAGCCTGGTGCGCTCAGTTGGAAGGATCAAAGTCGTTCGCTAAAGAATTTATGACGCGACACAAGATTCCAACTGCGGCATATGGAGCCTTCACTGAAATCGACGACGCGATTGTATTTGTGAAACAACTTGGTGCGCCAATCGTTGTAAAAGCTGATGGTCTGGCTGCAGGCAAAGGCGTCATTGTGGCGCAATCAGAAACTGAAGCCGAAACTGCCATTCGCGACATGCTAGCTGGCAATGCCTTTGGTGAAGCTGGCCATCGAGTGGTCGTGGAAGAGTTTCTGGCTGGTGAAGAAGCTAGTTTTATTGTTATGGCAGATGGCAAGCATGCACTGGCATTAGCTACCTCACAAGACCACAAGGCAGTTAGTGAAGGTGACACTGGTGCGAATACCGGTGGCATGGGGGCTTACTCTCCGGCGCCGGTTGTCGATCGGACCCTTAATGACAGAGTGATGAACGAAGTTATCCAGCCGGTGATTGACGGCATGGCAGCTGAAGGTCATCCCTTTACCGGATTTCTCTATGCCGGACTGATGATTGATAACGACAACAATTTCAAAGTTCTGGAATTTAATGTTCGCTTTGGAGATCCGGAAACCCAGCCGATCATGCAACGCCTTGTTTCCGATCTTAGTGGGCTTTGTGAAGCCGCGATTGACGGTCGTCTGGATGAGATCACAGCACTATGGGATCCACGACCTGCTTTAGGTGTTGTCTTAGCCGCTGAAGGCTACCCGGAAGACTATAAAAAAGGTCTGAAAATAACTGGACTGGAGTCAGCCTGGCCTGAAAATATTAAAGTATTTCATGCGGGCACCCAGTTGAAAGATGAGGAAGTCCTCACTAATGGAGGCCGAGTACTGTGTGTAAGCGCTATGGGTGATAGTGTCGCAGAGGCACAAAAACTTGCCTATCAGGTGTGTGAAACAATAACCTGGCCCGGACGCTTCTACCGAACTGATATCGGATACCGTGCAATCGCCAGAGAAAGAGAGCAAGTTGAAGGCCTTGAGAGCCAGACCGGTAACCCATAAACATGGATGTCTCTCATATACTCGATGAACTCAATGATGCCCAAAGAGAAGCGGTAACCTCAAGCACAAAACATTTACTGGTTCTGGCAGGAGCAGGCTCTGGTAAAACTCGAGTCCTTGTACATCGAATGGCCTGGTTAATTGAGGTCGAGGGACTCTCACCGATGTCCCTGCTGGCGGTAACTTTTACCAACAAAGCTGCCGGCGAAATGCGTGAGCGAACACGCGAACTCCTGAATACCGATATCCGCTCCCTCTGGATCGGTACTTTTCATTCGATTGCCCATCGCCTGTTACGGATGCATTGGCAGGAAGCCGGCCTGCCACAGACGTTTCAAATTCTTGATTCTGACGATCAATATCGCCTCTTAAGACGCCTGATTAAAGACTCTGGGCTGGACGAGAATCAGTGGCCTGCTCGCCAGGCGCAATGGTTTATTAATGCGCGTAAAGATGAGGGTAAGCGCCCCGATTATATTGAGGGCTGGGACAATCCTGTTACTGCTGGATGGGCAGATATATATCGCTTGTATGATAATCACTGTAATCAGAGCGGCCTGGTTGATTTTGCCGAGCTATTATTGCGCGCGCATGAGCTGATTCGGGACAATGAAGTATTACTACACCTTTATCAACGCCGCTTTAAACATATCCTGGTGGATGAATTTCAGGACACCAACACCATCCAATATGCCTGGATTCGACTGCTTGCCGGTGATGACAACAGTGCTTTTGTAGTGGGAGATGATGACCAGTCAATATACGGCTGGCGCGGTGCGAAAGTTGAAAATGTACAACACTTTCTAAGAGATTTCCCAACTGCCCAGACAATCAAGCTAGAACAAAACTACCGCTCTAGCGGCAATATCTTGAATGCCGCCAATGCCGTCATTTCCAATAATCAGGGACGCCTGGGTAAAAAGCTCTGGACCGAAGATCAAGATGGTGAACTGATCCAGTATTTTTCTGCGTTCAACGAGATCGATGAATCACGCTTTGTGATCCAGCGACTACAGAGTTGGATTGATGATGGCAATGCAGCTAATGATATTGCGATTCTTTACCGCTCCAATGCACAGTCACGCTTGTTTGAAGAAGAACTACTTAAAAACGATATCCCTTATCGGGTATACGGTGGCCAGCGATTCTTCGAACGCGCAGAAATCAAGGACGCACTCGCATTTTTACGCCTGTGCCACAACCCAGATGACGACAGCGCCCTGGAACGCGTGATCAATGTACCCGCCCGCGGGATTGGTGGTCGCACTGTTGAAATATTACGCCAGCAGGCGCGCCAGGCAGAATTATCCTTATGGCAAACAGCCAAAAGGATGATCGACGAAAACCTGCTTTCTACCAGGGCGCGAAATATGGTCGCTGATTTTATGTCTATGATCATTGAACTTCGTGAACAGACGGCCGATTACACCCTCGGCAATCAAATGCAGGCTGCCCTCGATGCCACGGAGCTGGCGAGGCATTACGATCGCGACCCAAGTGAAAAGCGTGAAACTCGCCTGGAAAACTTACAAGAACTAGTGCGTGCCGCTGATACCTTTAGCATGCCTTTTGAAGATGAAGAAGCGGGGCTTACGCCGATTGCATCATTTCTCTCGCATGCCGCACTTGAAGCCGGTGAAACACAAGCTGAACGCTGGGATGACTGTGTTCAACTTATGACCTTGCATTCCGCAAAAGGCCTGGAGTTCCCGCTGGTTTTCCTGGTGGGTATGGAAGAAGGTTTGTTCCCACATCAGCGCTCAGTAGAAGAGAGCGGTCATTTAGAAGAAGAACGCCGACTCTGTTACGTAGGTATGACCCGAGCCAGACAACAACTTATCTTGTGTGCTGCAGAAGTTCGGCGTATGTTTGGTAAAGAAACATACAATCGACCGTCTCGGTTTATCCGCGAAATCCCGCGTGATTTGATTGAAGAAATTCGACCACATCTCAATACTCGCTCCAGGCACTCAGCTGGAAATTCGGCTGCTGGTCAATTTTCGAAGGCAAGCAAAATTGCTGATACTGATGCCGCCTTCAGTTTGGGCACATTGGTACAGCACAAGAAGTTCGGTGAAGGTATGGTGATTAACTTCGAAGGTTCTGGTGAGCACGCTCGAGTACACGTCAACTTCACCTCAGCGGGTGCAAAATGGCTGGTGCTCGCGTATGCAAATCTGGAAAAAGTGTAATGGCTATAAAGATAACAAGACCAGTATCAGAATTTCGTCTGACAACACGTAACGGTGACCTGGCAGGCTTGCATTGGCAAGCTGAACAGCCGTCCCAAAATTCACCAAAAATACTCGCATTGCATGGCTGGCTGGATAATGCAGCCAGCTTCATTCCGATTGCGGAGTATCTGCCAAATTATGAAATCCTGGCTATTGATTTTCCGGGTCATGGCCATTCTGACTGGCGCGCAGGTAAGCTCTGGTATCACCTGGTTGATTATCTGGAAGATCTGGCCTTGCTGGTTAAACATTTATCGGATATGAATGGGGACTGGCGTCGTTTTCATTTGCTGGGGCACTCACTTGGAGGTGTAGTCGCCGGTCTTTGGGCAGCGGCAATGCCTGAAACTCTGCTCTCATTGAGTAATATTGAAGGCCTGGGGCCGCTTGCGGATACCACGGGCGAAAATAGCCAACGCCTGCGCAGAGCCCTGGATTCATTAAATAAGCTTGAAGATAAACAGCTAAGAGTATTTGAGAGTATTGAACAAGCTACTCTGGCTCGTGCCAAAAGCGGTGGTATAGAAACCGAGCTGGCACAAATTTTAGTCAGCCGTAGCCTGGAAAAAATTTCAGATAGCGCTGATGGTTGGCGCTGGTCGACGGACCCACGGTTAATGCATATCAGCCCAAATCGCTATAGCGAAACACAAATATTGGAATTATTAGCCGGCATTCAAGCCCCTCTGTTATTCATTCACGGTGATCCCCTGCCAGAGTTCATAGATAAAAATGTAATGGACAAACGTATAGCCGCAGCAAATCCTAAAATAAACGTCTGTATTAAAGGCCATCACCATTTGCATATGCAGCACCCACAACAAACCGCACAAGTGATAAATGAACATATACGCTGTCACTTGAATACCGTTTAAAACAAGATATGATCAACAATCTGGAATTGCCTGGATGAGAATACAATGACTGAGAAAATTTGCGCGACTACTAATAACCGGGATATCCCTGACAATGAACGTTTGATCTTTGCCCTTGATGTCGCAGATATCGATACCGCACGTCAG
>CAXMRK010000032.1:0-11533 GCA_964195815.1 uncultured Acidimicrobiia bacterium
GAAGCTTTGTAGCTAAGGTTTTAAGTGGTTTAATAGCCAGGTGATAAAAAGGGCGTCGTTGACGCCCTTTTTTTAAACTGTGCAAGCCATAATCTAAGGCTTGGGTGGCGGTTGAGGTTCAGTCGCAGGCGGCGCAGCTCCAGGTGCCACAACTTTGTGTAAGGATTTATCAACTGGCTGGCTTTCTACGCTGACTGATTGCCCTTTACGCATAACTTCCAGATTTACAGTTTCCCCGTCTTTGAGAAAACGCAAATTACGCATGACATCAGCTGGTTTCGTAACTTCCTGGCTAGCGACTGCAGTAATTACATCACCAGATTGTAAATTTAGAGAGTTATCTTTGGCTGCATGTAAAACGAGCACGCCATCTTCAGTATTAAAGTAGCTTCCAAGTTGTGGATTAAGAGAAGCCAGTTCAAGTCCCTTGACCATGCTGTTATCGAAGAAGAATACAGCATTGTCTGCTGCCTGACCGATGATAACTTCGAAGCTGCGCATGTCTGGTACGCCGGGGAAGTCTTCCATATCAATATTTAGCTCTATATTTTCGAGGCGTTTTTCTAGCATCTCGATATGGCGTTCTAATTCAACACCATCGAGACCGGCAACCATGCCATCTCTACCTTCAACTTTAACAATAATTTGCTGATCCTCATCCATTCCATGGGGTGCGGACATAGAGCGCTCAATAAAGACCACCTTGTCTAGCTCAGAAAGTTCATCTAGATGTGAAATTCCTTCGGGCATTGCAGGTGTCGCTGGTCGACGTAAATGGCGGATAAGTGTATGCAATGCTGCCGGATTACGTTTCTCTGGAACGACACTAACTGAAATCGGTTTTTCATTTCTCAAGATGGTTAACTTAACTGAATTTCCGGCCTCAATCTGCCTGAGTTCATGCAGGAATAGTTCCATTCTTTCTGGCCCGGGCATGGTTAGTAAATCTGTGGTGCCAACGCTCAGAACTTCATCGCCTTTTACTAGACCGGCGTCTGCTGCAGGACCACCGGGTGTTAAGCCGACAATTTCCAGGCCTTTATTAGCACCACCCTGATTCAGTACAACCCCAATGAAAGTGCTGGGTTCTGAGATGAATTTATTGCCCTTAGACACCCAGGTGAGCTCACGTTCAATATCGGGCGCTAAGTGTATTTTTTTATTGATAAGTGCCATTTCTGCTGATGCCTTTTGCATTTCCTCTACCGCATGTTCAAATTCTGTACGGCGTTGATCGAGTTCAGCTCGACGCATTTCTAATTCTGCACGTCTTTGTTCAAAATTAGCTTGTTCCTGAGCAGTAAGTTCATCACCTGTCTCGCTGATTACCTCTGCACTTAGCGGTGCCACAAAGAGCCCGAGAGCGAATAGTATGGAGGTGAGGGCGGTTATGATGGATCGTTTTAGTAATGTCATGCGTAGCTCCAGTTAAAGTGCAACATATTGGCTATAGTTTCTGATTCTGCGTTGGTCGTAAACGGTGGTCAGGTCTGCCAGTAAGGCCACTCGGCGGTACCATAGTTCGGGGTCTTCAGATTGCAAACTTAATTGTTCATCAACGATAGCAATCATATCTTCCAGTTCTGCAATAACAATGGCCTCTCTGGCAGATACTGAAGCATCCTGATATTTATAGCCCTGGATTCGGTTCTCCAGTTTTTGTGACATGGCTAATAAGCGCTCTGTCTGGTTTTCATAAAGAATACTGTTTGCAGGTATGCCGGTTGAATTAGCAGGTGTATCGGTAGGTTCTATTTGATTTTGTTTATTGCTCAGTTGATTAAGATCGATAGCTTGGTTTAAATCAGGCGAATTTTGAAGATAGAATTGATTCACCAGAAAAGCTGTGAGTAAGATGCTGGCAGCTAATGCCAGCCATACAGGACGCCTGCTTTTTTTCTCAGACTTGTGGTTTGCTAAGCGATCTTGAATGGCAGGCCATAGGTCTTCCGGCAGTTCAAGCCTGGGTAATGATCTTAGCTCACAGGGATCATGTAATTTTGTTGTGTTTTTCATACAAGCATACTCATTTTCATGTTTCTTTAAGTGCTGAGTTTAAGCTGGGTTCTACAGTTGTTTTTGTCTTCTTATCAATTCCAGCATGGTTTAATATCTTTACTCTGGCTCTGGACAAACGGGTCTTGGAATAACTCACGCTACGTCCAAGCTGGGTAGCAATTTCGCGATGCTTAAAGCCTTCAACATCGTACAACCAGATAATGACGCGGTCTTCATCTGACAACCCTCCTAACAGCTGTTCAAGCAGTAATTGATCTTCAGCTGTACCCGTTTCCTGTGGGTGATGTGCATCACCCGGTAATGCATCCAGAGAAACTTCTGGCTTACGCCGCCGGATCACATCGATTGATGCATTACTTACAATTTTTCTCAACCAGGCCCAAAAGGGGACATCTCCATGGAATTGATCCAGGCGTCTGAATGCTGAAACAAATGCATCTTGAGTCACTTCTTTAGCGTTCTCAGGGCAGTTTAAGAGCCGCCTTGCTAAACTGTATGCAGGCGATGCATATAGGCGGTATATCTTTTCACAGGCCAGTTGGTCTCCCTGTTGTGCATCCAGCAACAGTTGTTTTTCCAATTTCAGTTGGAAGATCGACTCAGTCATATGTACCTAAGACGGGTCTGCTTCGATAATGGTCGCAACTAAACCATGAAAATAAAAACGGCCGCAAAGAGCGACCGTTTTCTGGATTGTCATTGAGCATACCGTTACCAGATTTTGACACGTTCTTCTGGTGGTCGGTACATAGCATCGCCTTCTTTCACATTGAAAGCTGCGTAGAATGCCGGAATATTGGAAACCGTTACATTAGTGCGTGCTTTTGATGGTGAATGTGGATCAACGGTGATACGACGTTCTAATTCTTCGTCACGATATTTGCGTCGCCATACTTGTGCCCAACCCATGAAAAATCTCTGATCACCCGTTAGCCCATCAATTATAGGAGCTTCCTGACCATTCAATGATTTCTTATAGGCTTTATAGGCAATAGAAAGGCCACCAAGATCACCGATATTTTCACCTGAAGTGAAATCACCATTAATAGTCAAGCCATTAATAACTACAAAACCATTGTATTGCTCTGCCAGCATGGCGCGACGAACTTCAAATTTGGAAGCATCTTCTTCGGTCCACCAATCACTCAAATTACCGTCACCATCAAATTTACGACCCTGGTCATCAAATCCATGCCCGATTTCATGCCCGATTACAGCACCAATGCCGCCGTAGTTAACCGCATCATCCGCTCCAGGATTGAAGAATGGTGGTTGCAGAATGGCAGCAGGAAATACAATTTCATTCCAGGGTGGGTTGTAGTAGGCATTAACGGTTTGCGGTGTCATAAACCATTCGGTTTTATCGACAGGTTTATCCAGTTTGGCTAATTGCCGTTGTCCTTCAAATTCAGAGGCTCGTTTGATATTCCCAATCAAATCACCTGCTTTAACTTCGAATTTACTGTAGTCACGCCAATTATCGGTGTATGCAATTTTGGTATAGAACTTGGAAAGCTTATCCTGGGCTGCAATTTTAGTAGCTTCGCTCATCCAGTCCAGATTGGTGATTGAGTCACTATAAGCGGCTTTCAAATTATTCACCAGGTCAACCATGCGTGCTTTGGATTCCGGAGTGAAGTGCTTTTGCACATACAACTGACCTAGTAGCTCACCCATGGTGCCATCAATAGATGCAATCGCGCGTTTCCAGCGTGGGCGTGATTCAGGAACACCCTGGAGGCCAGCGCGATGGAAATCAAACCAGTTCTGGAAAGAGTCATCAGAAAGTACTGGGGCAAATGCATCCAGTAACTGGAAGGTTAGGTAGGTTTTTAAGACATCAAAGTCCAGATCGGCGACCAGATCATCGGCAGCTTCAAAGTAACTGGGCTGGGCAACAATATACTTATCGCGTAGAGGTATCTGCGCGCCATCGAATGTGGCTTCCCAGGCGACTTTAGGTGAAAGTACCTTTAGTTCATCCAGGGTCATAGGGTTATAACCCTTTACCGGGTCGCGATTTTCTTCTTTGGTCCAGCTAACTTTTGCTAATGAAGTTTCAAAAGCCAACAAATCAGTTGCATGCTCAGCCCCTTTCTCGATACCAGCCAGCTTGAAGATGTCGCTTACATATTGCTTGTACAGGTCACGCGCCTTGATATAACGATCTGCATCTTCGAGATAGTAATCACGGTCGGGGAAGGTAAGGCCAGCCTCACCCAGGTACACCACATTAGTATCGGGATCTTTTAGGTCAGAGAAAATGCCACCACCAAATGGAGCATTAACACCATAGGTCGATAATTGACCAATGAGTCGATAAGCTTCTTCAAGTGTTTTTAGATTGTTGATTGCATCGAGTTCTGCTTTTATACCCGCTATGCCACTACTGTTGGCAGTTTCGCTATCCATGTAGCTATTGTAGAAATCACGAATTTTTTGAGCAGTTGATCCAGCATCTACGTCTTCTTGTTGACTAAGCTCTTTGATCAGATTCTGTAGGTTCAATTCAGCATCATCAGCTAATTTGGTAAAAGAACCATAATTAGATTTATCAGCAGGGATCTCTTTTTCTGCCATCCATGTGCCGTTAACGTAATTGTAGAAATCATCTTGTGCTCTAACATTGGTACCAAAACCCAGCATATCAATTCCGCTGTTGAGAACCTGCGTTGTATCTACTTCCTGGGTTACTGCGGCTGGGGTTTCTTCGGGTGCAGATAGTGCACCAAGTGGTTGTTCAGTCGTATCGTTACAAGCATAAAGACCGAGGGTCGATATTATCGCGAACGGTAGCATGCGTAGATAATTTGATTTCTGCATCAGAGGTTCCTGTTGTTGTCGGATTCAATCAGGAACTATACCAAAAATTAAGACATTTCGCCCCCTGCCATTGGTAATAAATTATAGGTTTCGTGGTCTGTTGGTTAATATTTTATTGATTTGTACTTGAAAAAAAAATGCCAAACCCCATTTTTATAATACGGTTGCCGCAAGGGGCCGAAACTGAATGGCTCTGGCGTTTGCGGAGCAAATTATCAATCGCTTAAATAAGGATTACTATTATGACTACATTTGATTTTTCACCTTTATTCCGAAATACAGTGGGCTTTGATCGTATGGCGCAGATGCTTGATCACAGCAATCGCAATGAAAATACAAACTCATATCCCCCATACAATATAGAAACACGGGATGAAAACCATTACCGTATCTCTATGGCTATAGCCGGGTTTAGTCAAAAAGATATCGATATAGAATTTGAAAAAAATTCATTAACCATTACTGGGCGTAAAGCCGAAGAAGAAACCCAAAATAGCAAAGAGTTTCTTTACAGAGGTATTGCTAATCGCGCATTTAAGCGCAGTTTCAAATTAGCTGACCATATCAAGGTATCAGGCGCCAGTATGGAGAACGGTCTGTTGCATATAGACCTTGAGTTAGAAATCCCTGAAGAAATGAAGCCGCGTAAAATCTCAATAGGTGAAAGCCCGCGTCTCGTTGATTCAGAAAATGAGCAGTCAGAAGCTGCATAATTCTAAGCCAATCCATAAGACGCCTGTCGCAGACAGGCGTCTTATCTCTGAAATTTCTTGATTGTCTAATAGACAGAGCAGAAAGCGGGTGCGAAAATAGTTGCATGCGCAAACTGCTTAAAAAATATTTGCTCTGGCCCTGGCAGTTCTATGTCTGGTTAATATTTGCACCATTATTAGTTGTCTGGACGATATTGATGGCGAGCATAGTCATTGTTTATGCGGCTTTTGGCAGTAAAGAAAAAGCCTCAAGATATCCTTCAGCGTTATGGGCCAAAGTGAGTGCCTGGATAACACCGGCTGTTGTGACTGTAAGTGGGCGTGAGTATATAGATGAAAGTCAGGCTTATGTTGTGGTTTCCAATCACCAGAGCCAATACGATATTTTTTTGCTTTATGGTTGGATTGGTCTTTCAGTGAAATGGATCATGAAGAAGGAAGTCCGCAAGATTCCTGCAATTGGGATTGCCAATGAAAAAATTGGTAATATTTTTATTGATAGATTGGATCCCATAGCAGCTAAAAAAACCTTAAATGACGCTATTGCTGAATTACAGGATGGGGTTGGATTATTATTTTTCCCAGAAGGAACGCGCAGTGCTGATGGTAAATTGCTGCCATTTAAGAAGGGAGCTTTCAGGATTGCTATTGAGCAGCAAATACCCATTTTACCAGTGACCGTGAACGGTACTCGGGAAATCTTACCCAGTGGCTCATGGACCCCTTTCCCTGGGCGTATGAGCCTAACAATTCATCCACCAATATCAGTGGCTAGTTTGAGTCTTAATAATAATGCCGATCTCTCAGATTTAATGGATAAATCTCGGGCGATTATCAGCACAGGCTTAAATCCACAGTAATGCATATTGGGAGGCCAGATCCGGCCAGCGTTAATCCAGGCAAAGACAGCAAGCAATTCCGTTGGGCGCTGAAAATAGCACTGCTAGCTGCAGGTTTAATCTGGTTGCTTGCTTTGCTGAATCAGCTATTTGCATTACATCTGATGCAATTTGGACTGTATCCGCGCAGATTTTCAGGTTTGATCGGTATTTTGTTTGCTCCTCTTATCCATTCCGGCTGGGAGCATTTAATGCATAACACTTTACCGTTATTGGTTGGTGTTACTACTATTTTATATACCTATCCACAATCCAGTCGCCGAGCGTTACCCGTCATATATGTACTCAGTTCAGCTCTGACCTGGTTTTTTGCGCGTTCCAGCTACCATATAGGTGCCAGTGGTTTTATTTTTGGGGTCCTTGCATTTTTATTTCTCTCGGGACTGTTACGCAGGGATATACGTTCAATTGCAGTTTCAATGATGATCTGGTTTCTCTATGCATCGATGATCTGGGGGGTATTGCCTATTCGTGAAGGCACCTCCTGGGAGATGCATCTGTCCGGTGCTCTGGTCGGTATTATTATGGCTTTTAGCTGCCGCTCTTTAGATAGCGTTTTACTTAAAAAGTATTCCTGGGAATTAGAGGGCGCGGATGAAGAGGAAGTACCGGATTGGTATCTTCAAGAATCAAATTCCAATTCGGCTGCAACTGACACAGACCGGATAGAGGATAAAACAAATGGCACGTAAATTTTTGATCTTCCTGATAGGTCTTTTAGCTGCGCTAATGGTTACTAGTTTTTTCCTACCTGATCGTTTGTTAGTCGAACGTTCAGCTTCAATTGCTAAACCACCATTTTTTGTATATTCCTTGCTGAATGATCTCAATAATTATCAATACTGGAGCCCATGGCATGAACAAAGTTATGAGTACCTACATAGTGGTCCAGAGCAGGGGGTAGGTTCGAGTTTATCGTGGATAAATTTGAATCGAGAGGAAAGTAGAATTGAAATTATCGAGTCAAATACAGCAAAATCCATAAGCCTGCAAATCGAGTTTAACAATAAAGGTAGTATCCTCAATCACTTTCAATTCTATCCGCTTGCCACTGGCACTCAGTTGATCTGGAAGTATGAAGCTGATCTTTCAAGCGTTGAGAATCCTCTTTATCGCTACGCTGGTCGCTATCTATTATTACTGATGCGTGGTTGGGTAGAATCAGACTATGACCGCGGCCTGGATAAGATTCGCAAGTTAGCTGAAGAGGGTGCAGGCTAATTCAGCCTGCTTTATTTGAGCTGGTCTTACCAATCATTTTCTGAAAACCATTGTTGCCAATTTGTTGGTGACTGTTGTTTGATAATTGCTTGATTGAGGGTTTCAATATACTTGCTGCGTGATATATTCACCGCCCCCATGGACATGAGATGTGGGTTTTCTATTTGGCAGTCTATGAGCTCAAATTGCTGTTGTCCTAGCACCTGGCAAAGTTTGACCAATGCGGCTTTGCTGGCGTCGGTTACTGCGGAATACATCGATTCAGCAAAAAAAACTTTGCCAATCGCCAGGCCATAAAGCCCACCAACTAATTCACCAGCCTGCCACACTTCAATTGAGTGAGCATACCCAATTGTATGTAAATGTGTGTATGCAGCCTGCATTTCTGCAGTTATCCAGGTTCCCTCAGCCCGTGATTCAGCACAGTTTTGAATGACTTCTGCAAATGCCTGATCAGCACTAAGTTCAAATTGTCCTGAACTCAAGCGTCGCCTTAAGCGCTTTGAAATATAGATATCATCAGGATAGAGAACAGCGCGCGGGCGGGGTGACCACCAAAGGATAGGTTGGCCATTGTTATACCAGGGAAAAATTCCATTTCGATAAGCATTTAGTATGCGCTCGGGTGCAAGGTCACCACCCCATGCCAGTAGGCCATTAGGTTCAATGGCTGCCTGGCTGATGGCAGGAAAGGGGGTGTTTGGATCATTGCTGAGTTGAACTATCGTCATTGACAGGAATTCTATTTCTCCAGATTGTCGAGAAAGCGCTCCGCGTCAAGTGCGGCCATGCAGCCGAAACCAGCTGAAGTTACCGCCTGGCGGTAACTGTAATCTGCGACATCGCCTGCTGCAAATACACCGCTAATGCTCGTTGCTGTTGCAAAACTGTTGGTTCCGCCACGGATGTCTAGATAACCACCGCTCATTTCCAACTGGCTTTTGAAAATATCAGTATTTGGAGTGTGACCAATGGCAATAAAAACACCTAGAACATCAATATTCTTTTCAGCTTCTGTTTTTACACCTTTTATACGAATACCGGTAACTCCGCTGTCATCACCAAGAACTTCTTCAAGCACATGGTCCCAGACAATGGTTACTTTGCCCTCTTTTTCGCGCTCAAATAATCTGTCATGGAGGATTTTTTCACCACGCAGACTATCACGTCTATGTACAAGGGTGACATGGGATGCAATATTGGATAAATACAAAGCCTCTTCAACCGCAGTATTACCACCACCTATAACAGCTACCGGTTTTTCTCGATAGAAAAACCCATCGCAGGTAGCGCAGGCAGAAACCCCTTTACCCATGAAAGCTTCCTCAGAAGGTAAACCCAGATAGCGTGCGCTAGCACCCGTCGCGATAATTAGGGCGTCGCAACTATAGCTGCCGCTATCACCCTCAAGAATGAATGGTTTTTGCTGAAGTTTTACCGAGTGGATTTGATCAAAAATAATTTTGGTATCAAAGCGCTCGGCATGCTTAAGCATGCGATCCATTAAGACGGGTCCTTCAACACCGTCATTGTCGCCGGGCCAGTTGTCTACTTCGGTTGTGGTGGTTAATTGACCACCTTGTTGCATACCTGTTATCAGCACGGGGTTCAGGTTGGCTCGCGCTGCGTAAACTGCAGCGGTATAACCGGCGGGTCCAGAGCCAAGAATAAGAACCCGGCTGTGTTTGCTTTCACTCATGTATAATTTCTCTCTTTATGTTGAAGCCTGACAAATAATGTCGCTAATCAAATGGTTTTGTGATTGGTGTCATTTTAACCCAGCAGCAAGACAGAGGTGAAGCGCATAATTGTTTAAGCGCTAATGAGATAAATAATTTATCTTTTAAGATGATTGAATTGAGTTGTTCTGTTGATATAATCTGCTATGATATTCACGGAAAATATATTAAATACCATATACCTATAACAGTTTTCTTGTAATTTGGATTAAATTGTAGATAAGGGAGAAATAAGCACTTGGCGAAGCAGGCACGCAAGAAAGGTAAAAGCGCAGCAGAAGTTGGTAGTCAGTTGGCACAGAGACTTAGAGATAGTATTTTTCTTCTGAGTATTCTCGCAGCCTTGTATCTTTTTCTCAGTTTATTCAGTTATAGCCCAGCCGATCCTGGATTGTCGAACAGTGTTGATCCTGTAAAAATTCACAATTTTGGTGGTAATGCAGGTGCTTGGGTTGCGGATACATTGCTTTATATGCTGGGCTATTTGGCCTGGTTGTTACCACTTATGCTGATCCAGGCAGGTTATTTAGTCTACCGTGGGACTAGAGTAGATGAGTACCACCGATTAGAAACAATCGCGTCAGTCACCGGGTTTTTACTGGTCATTGGTGCTGGAACCGGTCTCGCACATTTACATTCAACCCCCACGCTTGGCAGCATGCCAAGTTCAGATCTTGGTGGCGGCTTGCTGGGACAGGTAATAGCAAGTCCACTATTATCAGTTTCTGGGGAGTTAGGCGCGACATTATTGCTATTGGCAATCTTTCTAATCGGGGTTTCTTTCTTTACAGGTTTATCCTGGCTATGGGTTATGGACATGATCGGCGCGCTGGTGCTCAATTTAGCTGCCAATATGGGGAAAGTGTTCTCTCTCGCGCGAGACTGGTTTGCTGGTAGGAAAGCAAAGGCTCAAAGAGATGTAAGTCGTAAGGTTGATACTCGACGCAAGAGGAGTAAAACCAAACTGCGAATAGAGCCGCAGGTTGTAGTAGCCGAAGAAGAACCCAGTAAACGTGTTCAAAAAGAAGTACAGCGGCCGCTGTTCAAAAGTTTGCCTGCAGGTGCTTTGCCACCTTTAGAATTGCTTGATGACCCGCCAGAACCAGGGCCTGGTTACAGTAAAGAAGACTTAGAATCATTGTCCCGTCAGGTAGAGTTCAAACTGGCTGACTTTGGGATAACCGTAGATGTTGTAGAAGTTCACCCAGGACCAGTCGTTACCCGTTTTGAGTTACAGCCTGCAGCTGGGGTAAAGGGTTCCCAGGTTGCCAACCTAGCCAAAGATCTTGCACGTGGACTGAGCGTAGTTTCAGTTCGGATTGTAGATGTTATACCTGGTAAATCCGTTATTGGCCTGGAAATACCGAATGTTAACCGACAAATAGTGTATCTGTCAGAAATCCTCCGCTCCAATGCATTTGAAAAAGCTGCATCTCCTCTAACCTTAGGACTTGGGAAAACTATTTCTGGTCGTGCCAGTATTGCCAATATCGCTAAAATGCCCCATTTGTTAGTTGCTGGTACCACGGGTTCAGGTAAGTCAGTAGCTATCAATTCCATGATCATCAGCCTGTTGTATAAATCGACACCGCAGGAAGTCCGTATGATTATGATTGATCCCAAAATGCTGGAGCTTTCTGTTTATGAGGGTATTCCGCACCTGCTGGCTCCGGTGGTAACGGAGATGAAAGAGGCGGCAAATGCACTGCGCTGGTGTGTTGCAGAAATGGAACGCAGATATCGCTTAATGGCAGCGCTTGGTGTGCGTAATCTTGCGGGATATAACAATAAGGTAAAAGATGCGATTAACAGAAAACAGCCGATTCCAGACCCACTATTCAAACCTCTGGTGCCCGATTCTGATGAAGAAGTGCCAACCTTAGTGCACTTGCCATTTATCGTGGTGGTGGTGGATGAATTTGCTGACATGATGATGGTTGTTGGTAAAAAAGTTGAAGAGTTGATTGCTCGCTTAGCCCAAAAAGCCAGAGCAGCGGGTATCCACTTGATTTTGGCAACTCAACGGCCTTCCGTTAATGTGATAACCGGTTTGATTAAGGCTAATATTCCCACCCGTATGGCGTTCCAGGTTTCTTCCAGAATTGATTCCAGAACCATT
>CAXMRK010000033.1:0-5297 GCA_964195815.1 uncultured Acidimicrobiia bacterium
AATTCGACGCCAAAATGGGTGCAGAAGCGGTTAAGGACTTGCTCCACGGAATCGACCTCAAAGCAGAGTTGGAAACGCTGCGAGAAGATATTTCGGCGACGCGCTCTGAAACCAAATTAAAGCGCTTATCCAAGCGAGTGAAGTTGGTCGAGGCATTCCTCGAGTCAGGTAACCGTCCTGAATATATGATTATGACTATTTTGCCAGTATTGCCACCGGATTTACGTCCTTTGGTACCGCTGGATGGTGGTCGTTTTGCGACTTCAGATCTTAACGATCTGTACCGTCGGGTTATCAATCGTAATAATCGTTTACGTCGCCTGCTAGAACTGCATGCTCCTGACATTATTGTGCGTAATGAAAAACGTATGTTGCAGGAATCTGTGGACGCACTGTTGGATAACGGTCGTCGTGGTCGTGCAATCACCGGTACTAATCGTCGCCCACTGAAGTCACTTGCTGACATGATTAAGGGTAAACAAGGTCGTTTCCGCCAGAATCTCCTGGGTAAGCGTGTTGATTACTCTGGGCGTTCAGTTATTGTTGTGGGTCCGACCCTGAAATTACATCAGTGTGGTCTGCCTAAGAAAATGGCCTTAGAACTATTCAAGCCGTTCATCTTTAGCAAACTGCAATTGCGCGGAATGGCGACCACCATTAAAGCTGCTAAGAAGCTGGTTGAGCGTGAAAGCTCGGAAGTCTGGGATATTCTGTCAGAAGTTATTCGTGAGCATCCGATTATGCTCAACCGTGCGCCAACACTTCACCGTCTTGGTATCCAGGCATTTGAACCAGTATTGATTGAGGGTAAAGCTATCCAGTTACACCCGTTAGTTTGTACTGCTTTTAACGCGGATTTCGATGGCGATCAAATGGCTGTTCATGTGCCATTGTCAATCGAAGCGCAGTTGGAAGCGCGTTCTTTGATGATGTCGACCAATAATATCCTTTCACCAGCAAATGGCGAACCAATTATTGTGCCTTCGCAGGACGTTGTTTTGGGTCTTTATTATATGACCCGTCAATTAGCCGGCGCTAAAGGTGAGGGTTCTGTCTACGCAGATATTGCTGAAGTAGGTCGTGCACACCAGAATGGCAAGGCCGAATTGCATGCTCGGATCAAAGTTCGAATTGCAGAAACTATTATTTCTGAATCTGGCGAAGAGCGTGAAGAAACAAATCTGATTGAAACCACAGTAGGGCGTGCCTTACTTGCGGATATTCGCCCTGTAGGTATGCCTTTCAAATTGCTTAACCTGACACTGAAGAAAAAACAGATTTCTTCATTGATCAATTCCTGCTATCGGCGCCTTGGTCTTAAAAAGACTGTGATTTTTGCCGATAAGCTGATGTATACAGGATTTTCAAATGCAACCAGTGCGGGTGTTTCAATTGGTATTGATGATCTGATCATTCCAGATGAAAAGAAACCTATTCTTGCCAGAGCAGATAAAGAAGTTAAACAAATTCAGACTCAGTACACCAAAGGTTTAATTACTTCAGGTGAGCGTTATAACAAGGTTGTTGATATCTGGTCGGGTACTAACGAGAAAATTGCAGAAGCAATGATGGTTGGTATGGCTACCATGAAAACTAAAGATAGCCAGGGCAATGAGGTTGAGGAAGAATCTATGAATTCGGTGCATATTATGGCCGATTCAGGTGCGCGTGGCTCTGCTGCGCAGATTCGCCAGCTAGCTGGTATGCGTGGTTTGATGGCGAAGCCGGATGGTTCAATTATTGAAACACCAATTACCGCGAATTTCCGTGAAGGCCTGGATGTTTTACAGTACTTTATTTCGACACATGGTGCTCGCAAAGGTCTAGCTGATACCGCGTTAAAAACTGCTAACTCAGGTTATTTGACTCGTCGTTTGGTTGATGTTTCTCAGGATGTTGTCGTCGTTGAAGAAGACTGCGGGACTGAGAACAGTATCACAATGCAACCTATTGTTGAGGGTGGTGATGTCATCCAGTCACTGGGTGAGCGTGTATTAGGTCGTGTTACAGCCGAAATCATTTATAAACCAGGAACTGAGGAAGTGTTGTTAGAGAGAAATACTCTGATTGACGAGCAGATGGTTGAAATGATGGAAGAAAACGGCGTTGATCAGATGTTGGTGCGTTCTGCAATCACCTGTCAGGCACGTTTTGGTATTTGTCGCATGTGTTATGGCCGCGATCTTGCTCGTGGAGATATCACTAATATTGGTGAAGCTGTTGGTGTTATTGCAGCCCAGTCAATTGGTGAGCCGGGTACCCAGTTGACCATGCGTACCTTCCATATTGGTGGTGTTGCGTCTGCTACAGCAGCAGCTGATCACTACCAGATTAAAACCACAGGTAGTATCCGTCTGCATAACCTGAAGTCGGTAGTTAACTCAGATAAAAAGCTGGTTGCGGTTTCGCGCTCAGCTGAACTGTCGGTTATGGATAGTCATGGTCGTGAACGTGAGCGTTACAAGATTCCTCACGGAGCAATCATTCACTTCAAAGATGGTGCTCCAGTAAGTCATGGTGATGTCGTCGCCAATTGGGACCCGCATACTCATCCGATTATTTCGGAAGTGAAAGGTAAGGTGAAGCTGCATGAATTTGTAGACGGTGTCACTGTAAATGAAGTGACAGATGATCTCACTGGCCTTACTTCTGTTGAAGTTATCGATCCTATGAAGCGCTCTACAGCAGGTCGTGATTTGCGTCCTATGGTGAGCTTGATTGATGGTCGAAATAGAGAATTGAAACTCGCTGGCACTGATATACCAGCGCATTACTTCCTGCCAGGTGGAGCTATCGTCCAGTTCCATGATAAAGATATGGTTCAGGTAGGTGATGTAATCGCCCGAATTCCTCAGGAATCTGCCAAGACTCGTGATATCACCGGTGGTTTACCACGGGTTGCCGATCTATTCGAGGCGCGCAAGCCAAAAGAACCCTCAATTCTTGCTGAAGCTACCGGTGTGGTTAGTTTTGGTAAAGAAACCAAGGGTAAACAGCGAGTAGTTATTACTCAGACCGATGGTGAAACGGTAGAAACACTGATCCACAAGTGGCGTCAGGTTATCGTATTTGATGGTGAGTCTGTAGTTAAGGGTGAGACCATTGTTGAAGGTGAACCTAGTGCACATGATATTTTGCGCCTTAAAGGTGTAGAAGAACTAGCAGGCTACCTGGTCAAAGAAATCCAGAATGTTTATCGTCTTCAGGGTGTTGTGATTAATGACAAACACATTGAGGTGATATCTCGCCAGATGTTGCGTAAGGTGGAAGTGAAGAATTCTGGCGCCAGTCAGAAATTCATCCGCGGTGAGCAGGCTGAGTTCGCAGCTGTTGTTGAGGAAAACCGTAAACTGGAACTCGAAGGTCTTGAACCAGTAATATTCCAGCGCTTGTTGCTGGGTATAACCAAGGCATCTCTGGCTACTGAGTCATTTATCTCAGCGGCTTCCTTCCAGGAAACCACCAGAGTATTAACAGAAGCCGCGGTTAACGGAACTGTAGATAATCTGCGTGGCTTAAAAGAGAACGTCATTGTGGGACGCCTAATACCAGCTGGTACAGGTTTGGCTTACCACAATAAACGGCACAGCGACCGTAAGGCTGCCGAAACCGCAGAGCTCGAAGAGCAAATGCGGGCAGAAGCTGCCAAAGAGATTGAAAGCGTAGAAAGAGAAGCTCCAACTGAAGCACCTGCGGAGTCCGATTTCGAAGCTTGATACAGTAGCTGTTTAGTAAAGTTTAAAGGCCCCCTTATTGGGGGCTTTTTTATTTGTGATGAGTTTACAAATAACATCTAAAACACCCAGTTGCAACTAGCGGGGATCAATTGATAATTAACATAACCGTAGGTTTTTCAACAGGCAGGTCATGATTGCCGTATTAGGCGTAAAATTCATGCTTAATTCATGCTTTATCCTGAAATGGACTTCCATTCAGGAACTATCATTGTTATACTACGCGCCCCTTCGGGGTTCTCGCAATTTAAAGGCGGGGTAATGACTGGAGTTTTAGTTTATATACCAGTGATTTAAGCATGAAATTTTGACGGGCCGGCCACAATGCTGGAATGACCGAAATCCGATGTAGCCGGCGCGTGGGCCGGAGTTTCGACAAGCACCTGGAATCCCAGAAGAGGGGTTGTGGGCGCTTGACACTTTGTGCATATCACTGTAATATTTCCGCTCTTCGACAGGCCGGTATGTATCCGGGCTGTCGTTTGTTTTCTGAGGGTTAGAAAAGTATGGCCACGATCAATCAATTAGTACGTAAACCGCGTAAGCCAAAAGCTTACAAAAGTAATGTTCCGGCGCTGGAAAGTTGTCCGCAACGCCGCGGTGTATGTACCCGTGTATATACCACCACACCGAAAAAGCCTAACTCGGCTTTACGTAAGGTCGCGCGTGTGCGTTTGACCAATGGTTATGAAGTAACCAGTTACATCGGTGGTGAGGGTCATAATTTACAAGAGCACTCGGTCGTACTGATCCGTGGTGGTCGTGTTAAGGATTTGCCAGGTGTTCGCTATCACGTAGTTCGTGGCAGCCTTGATACCGCAGGCGTATCTGATCGTCGCCAGGGCCGTTCCAAATACGGCACTAAGCGTCCTAAGAAATAACATTTAAAACGGTTAATTAGAAATGTCGAGAAAACATTCAAATTTTACACGCGACATCCTGCCTGATCCTAAGTATGGCAGTGATACGATTGCCAAATTTATCAACATGGTAATGATGGATGGCAAAAAATCTGTTGCCGAACGTATCGTTTACGGTGCGATCGACGCAATTGTCGAACGTCAGAAAGGCCAGGAGCCTTTAGAGCTGGTTGATAAGGCTCTGGAACACATCAGCCCAATGGTAGAGGTTAAATCCCGCCGGGTTGGTGGTGCTACTTATCAGGTGCCTATCGAAGTACGTCCAAAGCGTCGTCAGACACTGGCTATGCGTTGGGCAATTGATGCTGCACGTAAGCGTGGCGAAAAGAACATGCCTGCCAAATTGGCTGGTGAACTGTTAGACGCGTTTGAACAGCGCGGCGCGGCAGTTAAAAAACGTGAAGATACCCACAGAATGGCCGAAGCTAATAAAGCATTCGCTCATTACCGTTGGTAACGGATTCGTTGGAGATATAGAAAGTGGCTCGTAAGACACCAATTAGTCAGTATCGTAATGTCGGCATTATGGCCCACATTGATGCTGGCAAGACCACCACAACAGAACGTATTCTGTTTTATACCGGTGTGTCGCACAAAATTGGTGAAGTTCATGATGGTGCTGCCACCATGGACTGGATGGAGC
>CAXMRK010000034.1:0-14307 GCA_964195815.1 uncultured Acidimicrobiia bacterium
GGTTGTGATGTCACCGTGTATGAAGCCTTCCACAAACCTGGTGGTGTATTACGTTATGGCATTCCAGAATTTCGCTTGCCCGATCCGGTAATTGCTGCTGAAATCAGCAAACTGACCAGTCTGGGTGTAAGCATGGAATGCAATACTCTGGTTGGTCGCTTATTTACTATTGAACAGATGCTCGATGAATTGGGCTTTGATGCTGTTTTTGTAGGTACTGGTGCCGGCACACCCCGGTTTATGGATATCGAAGGTGAATACCTGAATGGAGTGCTCTCTGCCAACGAATTATTGACCCGCTGTAACTTAATGCAGGCTGGAGATGCTGATCATGATACCCCGCTAGGTCTGGGTAAACATGTCGCCATTATTGGTTCCGGCAATACCGCCATGGATGCGATGCGAGTGTCATTGCGCATGGGTGCTGAAAAGGTCCATTGCATCTATCGCCGTACTTTTGAAGAAAGCCCGGCACGCAATGAAGAAATTGAACACGCCGAAGAAGAGGGCGTTGAATTCCATTGGTTGAGTAATCCTCTCGAAATTCTTGATGATGGTGAAGGTAATGTCCGTGGTATGCGCTGTATAAGCATGGAATTGGGTGAACCTGATGATTCTGGTAGAAGGCGACCAGTGGCGGTTGAAGGCAGTGAATTTGAATTTGAGGCTGACACCATCATCTACGCTATCGGTACTAGCGCCAACCCGATTATCGGCCAGACTTCCAATATCAAGCTGAATAAATGGGGTTTTATTGAAACCGATGAGAATATGGCTACCTCAATGGCAGGTGTTTATGCCGGAGGCGACATTGTTACTGGAGGTGCGACCGTTATTCTGGCAATGGGTGCAGGGCGTAAGGCAGCCAGCGCAATGAAAGAATATCTCGGGCTTAGGGATACCGATGTGGTTTATCAAGACCAGCGACAAAATGCCGATGACGCAATGTTCGGGATTGCGCGGCAAGAACGGAACTTCACAAGGGTAAGAGCGCTATGAATACTTCACTTACAGATGCAAAAGGTCTGGATCAGCCTGCGCATGCTAGCAATGACAAAGATTCCAGCGATTCCTCTGACACACTGGCAGTGCGCCTAAGACCGAAAAAAGTAGTCTTCAAACAACGGCCAGCAAGTGTTATCAATGAACACACGGTTGAAATCGTAAGTGACTCTGGCGAAGGTGCACAAAAATGTGGACAAGCCTTTGGCACAATTGCTGCGCGTATGGGTGCAGGGATATGGACGGTTGAAATTATTCCCGCTGAAATCCAGCCACCGGCAAGATCCATTGCTGGTGCGAGTGGTAACCGAATTCGTCTGGCATCACGACGGGTAACCAATGGTGGTGATGAAGCTGATTTGTTGGTTGCGTTTAATGATCAGGTAATGCTGCGTCGATCGCGTGAAAATGAACTGAAACCTGGTTGCACCGTGTTACTTGAGAGCAAATGGAAAACCCATGCTGATCCTGCCATTGTTGAGCTGTATGCCGATGCAGTCGATGAAATGGTCAGAGGTGGATATGATATCCGCGAAATTCCAATGGAAGAGGAATGTCTCAAACTGGTTAAAGACCCAAGACGCGGAAAAAATATGTTTGTTCTGGGTTTATTGTGTCACATCTATTCACTTGATCTGCAAATTGCCCGTGACCAGATAGCGTTCGTGTTCAGGAAGAAATCAGAAACCGTCGTCAATATCAATATAGAGTTGCTGGAGTCAGGTTATGCCTGGGCATCTGAAAATCTGGATATTCATTACAAGGTGCCGCCTTCAAATACCACTGAGGCTCAAATTGTTGTGAATGGTAATGTAGCCATCGGCATGGGGGTTGTTGCATCCGGCATGGAAGTTTGTGCCATGTACCCGATCACCCCAGCGACATCTGCATCACACTATTTGAGTGAGGTATTCGATAATGTTGGTGGGATTGTGCACCAGGCTGAAGATGAGATTGCGGCTTGTGCATTTGCCATTGGCGCATCATATTCTGGCAAATGTGCGGTTACGATTACCTCAGGACCTGGTCTTGCTTTGAAGCAGGAAACCCTGGGTTTAGCGGTGATGGCAGAAATTCCTTTGGTGGTTGTCGATGTTATGCGCGGTGGCCCAAGTACTGGCTTGCCAACCAAGACCGAGCAGTCTGATCTGCTGTTCTCCTGTTATGGTGGTCACGGTGATAATCCTAAGGTAGTCATGGCAACTTCAGATATTGAAGATTGTTTTTATTCCATGATCACCGCACGTAAGATTGCTGAAACTTTCAATGTTGTGGTAATAGTCTTGTCTGATGCCAATTTAGCATCGGCTCAGCAGCCGTTCCCACGACCAGTTTATAACCAGGATTGGCATGCGCCACCATTTGACCAGAGCCCTGTACCGGATGATGCCCTCGCCTATGACTGGGATGAGCGCACCGGTATAGCGCGACGAATTATTCCCGGTCAGCCAGGCGGTGCTTACACTGTTACCGGTTTGGCGCATGACCGTGCAAGCCGTGTGGCCTATACCGCTGAAGACAGCGTGGATGGAGTAAAACACAGAAGTCTCAAGCTTGCAGCCCTGCAAAAGACCCTGAAAGCCCCCGCTGTCTATGGTGATGATGAAGGTGATCTGCTGGTGGTTGGTTGGGGCAGCACTATGGGCGCGATTCAGGAAGGCGTAGACCGTTTACGTGAAAAAGGGCATAAAGTGGCCTCTCTGCACCTCAAATTTATCCAGCCAATGGCCTCAGGTATTCGCGAGATTCTTGGGCGTTATCGTCAAGTTATGACGATTGAAAATAACTGGGCAGATAGTTTAGATAGCGAACTGATTGATGAAGATAATCGTCGCTATACCGAATTGGCAATAATGCTACGCTCCAGATTCCTGGTCGATATCGACTGTTATTCTGAAGTATTAGGACGGCCATTAAAACCAGGAACTGTGGTGCAGGTCATGTTGAACAAACTACAGTCTAAGGAGAATCAATCATGAGCGCCGCAGTGTCTTCATGCATGCTGGATTTAGTAGATGATAATTATGTTCTGGAAGATTACCAAAGCGCCGTCCCGCGCTGGTGTGTAGGCTGTGGTGACCACGGTGTTCTCACTGCGGTTCAGCGTTTATGCCGGGATGAGAAATTACCCCCTGAAAAAACCGTGTTTGTTTCCGGTATCGGTTGTTCCAGCCGCTTCCCGCACTATATGAGTACTTATGGTTTTCATGGTTTGCACGGTCGTGCTCTACCCATTGCAGAGGGTGTCAAGATCAAGCGTCCTGATCTAAATGTGTTCGTTATTATGGGTGACGGCGATTGTTGCAGTATCGGGACCGCCCACTGGATTCACGCAATTCGCTATAACATGAATATGACAGTTATCCTGTTGGATAACGGTCTCTATGGTTTGACTAAAAACCAGGCATCACCCACAACGCCCATTGGTCAGGTTAGTAATACTACTCCGAGTGGTTCTCATGTGGAGCCACTGAATCCTATCAGCGTCACTCTGGGGGTTGGTAATGCTTCTTTTGTAGCTCAGGCTGCAGACTGGATACCTGATCTGACCCACGACATCATCCAGCAAGGCTTCCGTCACAAGGGATTTTCATTTATTCGTGTGCTCCAGCGTTGTCCGGAGTTCCTCGGTCATCGTTATGATGAATGGGTTCAGGATCCCGAACGTATGTTGTTGCTGAAGCATGAAAACGGATTAGAGATCAGCCCAGATTTAGGCAGAATTTATCGTAATCATGAAGAGCACGATCCTTCTGACCGTAACCGTGCTCGCGAAATTGCCTCAAGTCATGATCCTATTCCTGTAGGTGTGTTGTACAAAAATCCAGAGCTATCGTGTTATGAAGATCGGCTGGTACCAGACACCATGAATACTTCCAATGTGGTGGAGGATTTTCTGTCGACAGAATTTGATAAGTTTACTATTGAACCTGTGGGAGCAGCAGAATGACTCCAGCTGCTTCTAATTTAAGGGCTTCTAAACTAGCCACTTTTCATCTGGTAGGTGATCGCTCAGGACTACCCTCTCAGCCTGTCGAAAGCATGCAATACCGTCCGGCGCTATTTGCTGATTATCGCGATTTGTCACGCTTGCGTTATGACTATCCCTTAATTCTTGGTAGCACTAAAGATGGTGAATGGGTCAGGTCATTGGCCGATAGCATTGATTTTGCGCTTCAACGTTCAGCTGCAGAAGGAACTGAAGGTGAGGAAATTCGTCGCCAGGTACTGAATCTGGAGCAGGAAATTCGCAACCTGGTGGCCGGTAGTGAAACAGGTTCTTTAGCCTCATTATGGGAGCAGGCCAGAGCGGTCTTGCTGAAAGAAGCCTCTGATCCTAGCGCTGGAAACTTGTTGGAAAATCTGGCAAAAGTACAGTCTCAGCTTGGATTCGATGGTGAAGTGATCGATTGTGATGTCCATCTATCGTTCCGCATGATCAAGCATGCCTGGAAACAGAGCCAGCAGCAAAAGTCTATTGCGTTGCAAAAACGAATCAACCGTTTGCTCAATAAACTGACAGATATTTTGAAAGTAGATTCTATGCACTCAGGTCAGGCACGTGATGTTGCACATCTTGAGAACTCGCTGGGAACTGGCGATTCAAATGTGTTTGATTTTCAGGCTATGTCTCAGATTTTGAAATCGGCACCTGTTGGTAATCCCTTACCGGAATCACGCCAGCTGCGGATTAATGCAGCTATCAAAGTATTGGAGGCCCAGCAATTTGTAAATTCTGGCAGCACTAATGAAATATTCGAGTTCTCTTATACAGATTGCAGTACAGCGTTGACTGCTTTCCAGCAGCGCTTACCGGCAATGGCCGCAGTGGTTAAGGCTATAAGTATTGCAGAACTAGAAATAGAAAATCGCTATGTAGAATCAAAGCATGATGCATTTTATGCTAATTTTGATGAGGATCATCTCGGCCCGGAAGATTTGGCCTTGTTCCCTGTGTATCTTATTACGATTGAAGATGCAGATGATCCAATCAATAAGCAGGCTGTGCTTGAACTACTGGGCAAAGGCTTGCCCTTCAAAATTGTGGCGCACACAAATAATATTTTTGGAGACATATCAACTGCAACAGGTCAATTATCTTTTGGTACCCAGGGCCAGCAACTGGCCAGTATGGCGATGGGACTAAATACAGTATTTGTGATGCAGTCAGCAGCTTCTGCACTGTACCATTTACGTGACGCCATCACCCAGGGCTTAGGCAGCGATTGCCCGGCTTTATTTAGTGTCTTCACCGGAGCAGTAGGGGAGCAAGCACCTTATCTCCTGGCAGCAGCAGCAATTGAGTCCAGAGCGTTCCCGGTATTTGTATTTGACCCGGCAACTTCGGAGGATATGGCCTTACGTTTCTGCCTCGACGGTAACCCTCATTGCGCAGATGACTGGAGTCGTTCTGCATTTCGATATGAAGATGCAGAGCACAATAAGCAGTTACAGGAAACCGCATTTACTCTGGTTGATTTTATGGTCTGCGATAAGCGTTTAGCGAACCACTTTGTTAGTGTTTCTGCAGAACAATGGAATCAGGATATGTTGCCCGCCGATACCTTCATGCAGATGGATGCAAAATCCAGACTCGGTAAAATTCCCTTTGTGCTATTGATTGATGAGAACAACGTATTGCATAGAGCAGTTTGTGACGTCAAATTGATTGATGCTGCACACCGTTGTCAGCAGAGTTGGCACAGCCTGCAGGAGCTGGGTGGCATCAATAATTCTCATGCGCGGCAAGCACTTGCTCAGGCAAAAGCAGAGTGGGAAGTTGAAAAACAGCAATTGATCGAACAAGCTTCTGTACAAAATACTACGGCTACTGTGCCGCATGCTCCTGAGATTAATGCAGATATAGCTGCACCAGCAGCGCAGCCGTCTGCAGACGAGCCAACGGCGGCCGTTGCCGAGGTTTCTTCAGATGATCCCTGGATCGAAACCATTCGTTGTACAACCTGTAACGAATGCACCGAGCTTAATGACCGTATGTTTGCTTACGATGCCGATAAGCGCGCCTATATAAAAGATCCTGATGCAGGCACTTATCTCGAATTAGTTGAAGCAGCTGAAACCTGCCAGGTAGCCATTATCCATCCAGGCAAACCCAGAAACCCTGATGAGCCCGGTTTGGAAGATCTACTTGAGCGTGCCGAGTTGTTTGACTAAGGACTTATTGAGGGCAGGGCATAAGAAATGGCAGGGTGCATTTGTTAAGCAGAACGCTGATGCGGGTTCTAACAAATGTATCCGAACCATTTTTCAAACTATAGGTCAGACTAATTACCATCAATGAGTGTATGGGGATTACAGTTTGGCTGCTGACAGCCATGAAAACCGGTCTGATTTATGAGATAGAATTCACCTCTATTTTTACCTGCAGGCCGAAAGTTCTGTTAATCATTCATTGATAAATGGCTGTTGCCACCATACTCTGTATTTTACAGAGCGGTTATTTTGTTATTTCTAAGTAGACCAGAGGAACTATGAGCAGGGAAAATGACAGGCTATATAAGCCCGAGACAACAAAGGATAGTAAGTCTGGTTTAGTGGGCAGTATAGTCGCCCTTATGTTGATTGGTCTGGTGCTTTTTTATTATTTTTTCTGGCAACCACAGCAAGTTAGTCAAACTCCTCAGCTTGTTAACACAACTGTTGATAGCACTGCTGAAAAAACAGTTCCATCAGCAGCGATTGAAGATATAGATGACCCATTTGAAGACTATGCAGATATTGATATGGGGACACCATTACCAGCCCTTGATGAAAGTGATGAGTTTGCGCTTGCAGCCTTGGCAAACTTTGTTACTGGTAATGAGTGGCTGCAATGGATTAGTACCGATGAAGTGCTCAGAAAGCTTGTCGTCGTCGTTGACAACATTGCAGACGGCAAAGTAGCACAAAAATATATTTCGATCCCAAAGCCCCAGACTCCATTTAAAGTTGAAGAAATAGGTCAGCGTGAATATTTAATGAGCGATAGTTTTGAACGATATACTCGCTATATCGAAGTTTTCGATGCAATCGATAATGAGCTTATTGTATCAACCTATCATCAGCTATCACCTTTATTGGAGCAAGCCTATGCTGAGCTTGGTTATCCGGATAGAACCTTTGAATCTACACTGCTGCGCGCGCTGGACTTTATTCTGGATACCCCACAATTTCCAGGCGGTGAGATAGAACTAATGCATACCTCTGTGGTGTATAAATATGCTGATAAAAAATTAGAGAACCTACCGGCGGTGCATAAACAAATATTGCGGATGGGACCACAAAATGCGGCTGTTGCTCGGAGTAAAATTCAGGCACTTAAAACCGCACTAACTCAATAACAATAGTTGCGGCTATTTTAGTTGTGAAGCACAAATCTCCTGCTCACGCAGGAACAAGAGCGCGCGGGTATTTTATTTAGTAATTTAGTCTGATTGATTTTCCTCCTGTCACCTATGTGATAATATGCTCCGTTAAGTATATGCTTTTACCTGTCAAAAAATATGGGGAATAAAAATGACAAGATATCGTCCGTTCGTTGCAACTGAAAATTTTTCTAAAAAACTAATTTATGTAGTAACCCTGCTTGCATTCTCAACTGTGGCCAATGCCGCTCAGGTTTGTTTTAGCTATACAGGAGCCATTGAAAACTGGCCGGTTCCAGCTGGTGTAACAACTATCACCGCAGAAGCCTCAGGGGCACAGGGTGGTGATAGTACCTGGTCCGGGACTGTTGTAGGTGGCTTGGGCGCTACTATGATTGGTGACGTAACAGTCACACCAGGCGATCAACTGCAAGTATTGGTAGGCGGGCAGGGTGAATCTCTAGCTGTCGGTGGCGGCGGTGGTGGGAGCTTTCTAGCAACCAGTACTAATGGGCCTCTGCTGGTAGCTGGTGGCGGTGGCGGTGCATCTTCTGATCAAACCGGTGTTGGCGCGGTGACTACTGAAAACGGTACCAGCGATAGCACAGGTTCAACTACAGGAGGCATTGGCGGTAATGGTGGTAACGCCTGTTTGACAAACACAAACAATGGTGGTGGTGGTGGTGGCTTTTTCACCAACGGCGCGGATCCTAGTGTTGGAGGTACTATCGTTGGTGGTTATGGTGGAATAGCCTTTGTAAATGGAGGAACAATTGTTCCCGGTGGCCGTATTGATGGTTCATGTAATGCTGATCCAGCAGGCGGCTTCGGGGGCGGAGGTAGCGCGACCTGTAACACCGTAGGCGGTGGTGGCGGCGGTGGTTATTCTGGAGGCGGTGGTGGTGAGCATTTTAGTAACTGTTCTGGTGGTGCTGGAGTACGTGCTGGCGGTGGTGGCGGCGGTTCGTTCAACTCTGGAATTAATCAGTCAAATACAGCAGCAACGAGAGCTGGTAATGGTGAAATTTGTATTACCTATCCCGATATTATTAGTTACACCATTGGTGGTACGGTTTCCGGCTTAATTGGCACTGGCACTGGCCTGGTGCTGCAAAACAATGGTGGTGATGATCTAATCGTCGCTGCAGATGGTAGCTTTACTTTTATTCTACCCATCAACGTTGGCAATACTTATGATGTCACTATTTGGGCCCAACCTGAAAGTCCATTACAGATTTGTAGTGTTACAAACGGTACTGGTACTGTAGTAGATGCGAATGTCATTGATGTCAATATCGAATGTATCCTAACCTTGCCTGCGATGTCTATTCCTGCATTGTCAGTATGGGGCATGGGAATATTGATTGGCTTGTTCGGATTTTTTGTTTATAGGCGTCGTTTGATCTAGCCTAGTATTTAGTTGATTTTACCAAGCCCTGCCTGATTGGCAGGGCTTTTTTATTTTGGCAGATATAAAGCCAGGCAAATTTTAGTGTTTATGCGCGGGAAACAAATTTTCCATTGGCGGTATTCACTTTTACCTCTTCACCCGTTTCCAAATATTCAGGTACTTGAATTTCAAGCCCGGTGGATAAAATAGCGGGCTTGGTGCGAGCGGTAGCGCTGGCGCCTTTGATTCCCGGTGCGGTTTCTGTAATCTGCAAAACCACTGCCTGGGGCAATTCAATCCCAACCACATTACCGTCTACCAGCATTGCGACCATGCCTTCCAGATCTTCTGTCATATACTGTAACTGATCTTCAAGTACATCTGCATTCAGGGTGTATTGGCTATAATCATCGCGATCCATAAATACAATCATTTCGCCTTCACGATATGAAAATTGCACAGCTCGACGACTCAGGTCACCGTCCTTGACGAAATCGTCACCTTTCAGGGTTTGTTCCAGTTTTTGCCCACTGACCACATTAAAAAACCGGATCTTGTATAAGGTTGAAGCACCTCTGGCAGAAGGATTACGAACCTCAATTTGACGGGCAATGTAAACACTGCCTTCGATTTCTACAACTGAACCTTTCTTGATGTCACTTGCCTTGGGCATTTTTTACTCCGACAAAAAATTGAGTGTTAATCGCGCTACAGGTTGCTCATTATACTGAGATTAGCTTCTTGATAAGAGTCTATTAGCTGGAAATGTGACTGCACCAGGGCAGTAATCACATGATATTTCATAACTGTCGCTGAAAACTTCAGCTCAGCCGGGTTTGTGGTTAAAAATTATCGGCAAGATCATCAAATTGCTGTAGCATGTTGGCGATGATATATCTGACTTTCAATAACAGAAGTGTCTCACTTCTGAGCTTTATCTTTGGCATTTGCGTACATGCCTGAGATATCCACACAAGGTCCACAACGTAGCTGGCTGGAAATACTCCGTAGCCGGAAGATGCTGACGTGTTTATTCCTGGGATTCGCCTCGGGATTACCGCTCTATGTCTTGATTCAGTTAGTTCCGGCCTGGCTTCGCAGCAGCGATATTGATCTCAAAACGATCGGTTTGTTTTCGTTGATATCCTTACCCTATACCTGGAAATTTATCTGGTCACCGCTAATGGATCGCTTCCGCTTGCCATTTTTGGGCAGGCGCCGGGGCTGGGCCTTGCTGACGCAAATTGGCTTGCTCTTTTCGATTGGCGCGTTGGGTATGTTCAATCCTCTTGATTCACTAAATGTGATAGTGGCTTTGGTTTTTTTTGTGGCGTTGTTTTCCGCCTCACAAGACATTGTCATCGATGCCTATCGACGCGAACTTTTGGCAGATGATGAACTGGGAACCGGAACCTCAATTTTTGTTAATGCCTATCGAATTGCATCATTAGTGCCGGGTTCTTTAGCACTGATTCTTTCTGATATTCTGCCCTGGTCTACGGTGTACTGGGTCACCGCTGGCTTTATGGGGGTAGGTATCATCACCACCTTGATGATCCGCGAGGTTGGGGATGACTCGCTGGCACCACATAGTTTACGTGAAGCGGTGATTGAGCCGTTTAAGGAATTTTTTGGTAGAAACGGTTGGCAAAGTGCATTCTGGATGTTGGGCTTTATGCTGTTGTATAAGCTTGGTGACAATATGGCTACTGCTTTATCAACACCTTTTTACCTGGATATGGGTTTTAGTCGAACCGAAATTGGGACTATAGCAAAGGTAGCCACTTTGTGGTCTACGATCGCAGGCTCTATTATCGCTGGCATAATCATGCTGAAGATCAGTATCAACCGGGCATTATGGGTATTCGGGGTGGTACAGGTTATCTCGATTCTTGGTTTTGCCTGGCTTTCTATCGTCGGCCATGATGCTTTTGTATTGTTTCTGGTAGTCAGTTTCGAGTATCTTGGCGTCGGCATGGGCACCGTGGCACTAACGGCTTACCTGGCACGAGAAACCTCGATTGCATTTACTGCCACCCAGTTTGCCTTGTTTTCCAGTTTTGTTTCTGTGCCCAGAATATTTGCAAATGCTTCTACGGGCTATCTCATCGAAGCCATTGGCTATACACAATTCTTTTTCTTGTGTACAGCGATCGCCATACCGGGGATGTTGCTTTTGTTTAAAGTGGCTCCCTGGAATGAAAAGCCGGATCATTCTATGAGCCTAGACTGAGCATCCACCAATCAAAGTTAAATGAAAAATATCACCTTCAAATCTGCTACAGAGCAGTTAAAGCAACTTCACAGCGGTTCCATTGCTGCCTCCGATCTGCTTGAAATTTACATCAATAGATATCAGCTTCATAACCCCAGTTTGAATGCTATTGTGGCCACCGACTTTGAGCATGCAAGAGAGCAAGCGAGGCTGGCTGATCAACGCATTCAGCAACACCTTGAACAGGGCACTGAGCTTCCGCCGTTGCTTGGATTACCAATAAGCATTAAGGATGTTTTCGAAGTGACAGGGATGGTTACCGCGGCTGGATCTTCTGGATTAAAAAACTATCGTCCAAACACAGATGCAGCGGTGGTTAAGCATTTGCGTAAAGCCGGCGCAATCATTTTTGCTAAAACCAACACTCCCTTCTTTGCATCAGACTTCCAGTCATATAACAGGCTATATGGTACTAGCAACAATCCCTGGGATCTCAAGCGCTCACCCGGTGGCTCATCGGGTGGTGCTGCTGCCGCTGTAGCTGCCGGCCTGAGCGGTTTTGAAGTGGGCAGTGATCTGGGTGGTTCTATTCGAAACCCAGCGAGTTACTGCGGCATATATGGGCATAAATCCAGCTTTGGGATTGTCCCTGACAGGGGGCATATTCCGCCAGCGCCTGGCACACTGGGCTCTACTGATCTTTCAGTTTTGGGGCCTCTCGCGCGTAATGCTGATGACCTTGAGCTAGTACTTAGAATTATTGCAGGACCTGAAAATCCTGATGCTACACCCTGGAGCATAGAATTAAAGTCAAAGCTTCCAGATGGTTTAAGCAATTACAGGATTGCTACGCTGACAAAGCATCCGCTGACAGAAGTGGACCAGTCTGTACTCAATGTCATCGACAGTTGTTTTGCTGAACTTGAGTCTGCAGCTTGTAATCTGAGTAAAGAGAGGAGTCCGGATATTGACCTTGGCCTGGCCCATGAAGTTTATTTTCAATTGATGGCAGCGGTTATTGGATCTGGTCTGCCGCCATCAAACATACGCTCTTTCAAGTTAATGAAACCCTTTATGCGGCTTTTTCAAAAACTGGGTTTGGCCAGTTCAACAGGCTTTGCCGGGATGGTGATAGGTAGCACTGGTAGTCATCTACAATGGGCGCGTTTAAATGAACAAAGGCTAACAATAAAGCGTTCATTTAATGATTTTTTCAAGCACTTTGATGTGTTGTTGACCCCAGTTACAGCCACCGCTGCATTTGTGCATAACCATAAGGGAACAGTGTATTCTCGTACCCAATTAGTGAATGGTAAACAACAGCCGTACTCTGATCACCTGGTATGGGCAGGTCTGGCAAATTTATGTGGCTTACCCGCCACTGTCGCACCTATTGGCTTTACTGTGGATGGCTTACCAGTAGGCATCCAAATCATCGGCAATTATGGAAATGATTTGCTCACCATCGATTTTGCTCGGCAACTAGCTAGGCTGTTGCCTGGCTATAAGGTACCTGATGCATATTCAGAGAACTGATTATTAACGAATCAAGTCTACTGAGACAGCCCGGTATCCAAAAGGTATAAAGGCTAGACGGACCATTTTTAAATGCTGTTTGGCAAAAGGAATGCCGACAATAGTAATGCCAAGAATTCCGGCTAGAATAAGATGGATAACTGCCAATTCGAGCCCTGGGAGAATTATCCAGATAATATTCATGAGCATGCGGATTGCTCCGGGTGGTGGATTGGTCTCGACGATTTCTTTGCCAAAAGGCATTGCGGCCAGACCTGCCAGTTTGAAACATTGGAAGCCGAACGGTATGCCGATGATAGTTATGCAGAGTAATACACCACCAAAGATGTACAGCAATAAAACAATAAACCCTCCCAGTACAAACCAGAGTAGATTAGCAATTGGATTTGTCATCTGTTACTCCTTATTCCGCTTGAAATATAGCACCAAGTAATAATGGTCGATCAGCGCCGGTAATATCCCGTGTATCAACCAACTGGCTGTGCAGACGTTGCCAGCCAAGCCAGGCAAACAACAAGCCTTCAACCCAGTCCGGATCTACGCCGGCCACTGCAGTTGTGCTGACTTTTAGATTTGGGAGTATGGATTGAAGTCGCTGCATAAGTTCATTGTTGTGTACACCGCCGCCACAAACCAATAGTTGTGAAATGGGCGCAGAGTTTGTTGTCTCTAAAGCGAAAGCGATACAACGGGCTGTGAGTTCAGCCAGGCTGGCTTGAATGTCAGCAGGATCGTATGCACTAAGATCAGCGTTGCGAGATAACCACTGCAGATGAAAATAATCAGTACCGGTGCTTTTTGGTGGTGCTAACTGGAAATAGGGATCTTTGAGTAATTCATCAATGAGAGTATCTGATGCAGTTCCGCTTGCGGCCCAATCGCCCTGATTATCGTAATTCAGGTTTTTGTGTTGCAGAATCCAGGCATCCATCAAGCAGTTACCTGGGCCGGTATCAAATCCACCCCCGTCAGGCAGACTTAGATTGGCAATACCGCCAATATTTACAACAGCCGTAGCGGTTTCTTTGGTATTGAAGATTTCACGGTGCAGCAATGGTGCCAGTGGCGCACCCTGGCCTCCGGCTGCAATATCCATGCTCCGAAAATTACTAACTACTGGCAATCCAGTTAGCAAGCTCAAGCGATTAGCATCACCTATTTGTAGGCTCCATGGCAACTCAACTGACGGGCTGTGACCAATCGTTTGACCATGAAAGCCAATACCGCAAATTTCTTCTTTCGGGAAATCAGATTGCGCTAATAAGTGGTTTACTGCAGCAGCAAAAATTAAAGATAATTCTCCGTGGAGGCGCATTATTTCGCAGAGCTTTGGATTGCTATCCTGCTCATGCGAGGCGAGCTGTTTTAGTTGCTGTTGCAAATCACCAGGAAAGGGGTGGCTATGCACTGCTACGATTTTGGGAATTGTTTCAGTAAAATCAGCTAAAACCACATCAATATTGTCAATGCTGGTGCCAGAAAGTAAGCCGAGGGCATATTTACTCACTGCTAATTACGCCATCATCCGCGTTTCGTGCTAGCTGTTGTACCTGGTCCAGTTGATCTAATTGCGTAATCAGTGGCTCAGCAATACGTTTGAATTCGGGTAGCTCGGTAGCTGGTAAAGGGTCAGCCTTAGGGAGGTTCACGGTGCGTGGATTGCGGTGAACTCCATTGACTACAAATTCATAGTGCAAATGAGGTCCGGTACATGATCCTGTGCATCCAATCGCGGAAACAACCTGACCTTGAACTACCGTCTCACCCTCGATGACAAGCAGTTTTGAAGCGTGAGCATA
>CAXMRK010000035.1:0-5176 GCA_964195815.1 uncultured Acidimicrobiia bacterium
ATGGACCAAACCGAACCCCAGGATCAAACTTCGCTAACTTTGATAACCCCGAGTACAACGATCTGTTCCGTCAGTCGCGTAACCTGGAACCATCACCGCAGCGACAACAGATTTTCAACAAGCTCAACCAAATAGCTACAGATTCCTGCGCCAGCATTACCGGGTTAGCGCGAACCCGCATATTTATCTGGAACAAACGAGCCAAAGTTGTACCGGACCGGGCTTTTACTGGTGGCTATTTTCTACGCTTTGCTAGCGTTGATAAAAGCCTCGATTAGGGTTTATATTCTCAGCATAAATTTCTCTATTGCGTTCTTCTCATAGCAATACAACTACAATGCATGAAGCAATAATTGTCAGGTAAACTTAGCTTATGCCGGTTTTCGTTCGCAAAACACTTTACAGCTTGAGCCTGTTGCTTGGGGTTACTTTTATCAGCTTCATGCTGATGGTGTACTTCGGTCCTGATCGCAGTTACGCAATTGCCGGTAAAAACCCCGACCCTGTTCAGTTGCAGGAAATCCGTCAACAGCTCGGTTATGACCAGCCATTGGTCAGCCGCTATCTGGTTCATCTGAAAGACCTCGCAACTCTGAATCTGGGATTTTCCGAAAGCAATGGCAAGCCGGTATCCAGCTTATTAGCTGAGACCATACCGGTCTCATTACTGCTGTTATTACCAGGGTTTTTGATCGGTAATTTACTCGCCTTAATACTGGCAATGACCGCAGCCTGGTATCGACACCGCTGGCCAGATCGATTGCTGACTGACCTATCGCTGATTGGCGTGAGCATCAGCTTTTTGATCATTATCATCCTTTTGTCCACCTGGTTATGTACACCTCAGGGCTTAAATCTTTTCCCCAGCAGGGGCTGGCGGGTTGATGGTCTTGGCGCATGGTTCATGTATGCAACGGTGCCAAGTTTGTCGCTCATTTTTGTCAGTGTATTTTTTAATCTGCGCTTCTATAGGGCCTTATTACTTGAGGAAATGGGACAAGATTATATTCGCACAGCCAGAGCCTTCGGTGCAGACCCATATAGCATAATGTTTAAAGAGGCTTTTCCAAATATCCTGATACCAGTGCTCACCCGCTTATTATTTTCGCTGCCAGCAATTCTGGTTTCTGGCTCTTTATTACTGGAAACTTATTTCGGAATTCCCGGGATTGGCAAAACGAGTTTTGATGCCATTTTCAATGCAGACCAACCGGTACTAAACGCGGTTGTATCGCTCTCAGCCATTCTGGTCATTATCATCACCTGGCTGGTGGACTTCCTTTATCCACGGCTTGATCCGCGCATTAATCTACGCCTGGAAACACAATGAGTTTCGGTCTCAAATCATTAATGACTAGAGATAAAGTTCCAGTGCCACCGTTAGGTGGACTCATTTTTATTGGCTTTGTTATTATCTTGATCATTTTGGCGGCCTACCCTTTGCCTGACTGGCAGCTTGTCAGTTCAGAGCAATTCGCAGGCATTAGCCAGCAACATCCCCTGGGAACCAACGCACTGGGCCAGGACATCGCCGCACGTGCCGAAAAGGCCAGTTGGCATTCTTTACGAATCGGTTTAATAGTTACCCTGTGTTCCGGCTTTTTGGGTATGTTCATGGGATTAATCGCTGGCTGGAACGCCGGTCGCTGGCCTGATGGCATTATTCTTTGGCTAACAGGCACTATGGAAGCTATCCCCTTTTATTTGTTCGTTGCAGCAGTTGCCTATGCCTTCAGGGGTTTGAGCGGGTCTATGGAGTTGGCGATGATAGTGACCTTCTGGACTACCATGGCAAGATTGATCAGAGCTGAAGTTATTCGTATCAAACAACGTGACTTCATTCTCTCAGCGCGTACTATTGGCCTTTCATCCTTCGCCATATTACGCGCGCATATTCTACCCAACGCACTGCCGGTTCTGCTGGTGCAATTCAGTGTAATTTTTATTGCTGCGATTAAAGCGGAAGTTATTTTAAGTTTCCTCGGTCTGGGCAACAGTAGCACTATTAGTTGGGGCCTGATGATCTCAGAAAGCACACAGGAGGTTATCGCCGGGCATTATCTGAATTTCTTTAGCGCTTCAGTACTACTATTTATATTAATTTACTCAGTTAGTCTGATAACTGACAGCCTGCAAACCCGTACCGATCCTCGTCAGGGAGTTGCCTGATGAGCGCTTTGATTAGAATTAATGACCTCAGTATCCGCTACCCTGGCAAAGACGCTGTATCTGCACTCAAACACATCAACCTGAAGATTAAGGCGGGAGAAACCGTTGGTCTTGTTGGTGAATCAGGTTGCGGGAAAACAACTTTGGCTCTGGCAATTATGGGGATGCTGCCTACGGGTTGTGAGTATCAGGGCAAGATTAAAATTGATGGCAAGCTGGTGGACTTTTATCACCGCCCGGGGCACAGCTCAAGCCGTGATCATTGTGCAATGATTTTCCAGAACCCTCAAACTGCCCTGAATCCTGTGATTACTGTCGGCAAGCAAATTACACGAATTATCCAGCGTCAGGAAAATTCTGGTAAACAGTCCAGGCGGGAACAATTAAAAACCTTACTACAAATGGTGGAATTACCATCTCAATGCGATAAGCTCTATCCGCATGAGCTTTCTGGTGGGATGCAACAGCGGGTTCTATTGGCTATGGCACTGGCTCGAAAAGCCAAAATATTAATTGCAGATGAACCCACCACAGCTCTTGATGCCAGCACAAGATTACAGATCTTAAATTTGCTCAACCGCTTACAAAAGAAGCAAAACCTGGCTATTTTATTAATCAGCCATGACCTTTCCGCGATTGCACGGGTATGCCAGCAGGTTTTAATTCTGTATCAGGGACGGATCATTGAGCAGGCCCCTCAAGAGTTGATATTCAAACAACCCCGACACCCCTACAGTGCCGGGTTGCTGGCTGCTATTCCTAAGATTCACCCCCAACGGCCAGAAAAGCTGTTGACGCTTACTGGCGATGTCAATCTAACTTCCGTGACCACTGGCTGTGCGTTTGCTCTACGCTGCCCACGGGAGGAACTATTTTGTGAACAACAAATACCTCCTCTTAATCATGCGCTGGAAAAAAACCAGTTATTCGCCTGCTTTAATCCCAGACCATTACCCGGGGAGACAAAGTGAAACCTGCTGACAATTCAAACGGTGTTATTGCCAGAGGTTTAATGAAGCTCTGGTCTGCACGTAGTAAAGATGGGCAAGCGCGCGTAGGCCTAAATAATTTAGACCTTGAAATACCAGCTGGAAAAACTTTTGGATTAGTGGGAGAGTCAGGCAGTGGTAAATCAACTTTGGCTCTGGCGCTGTTACAGCTGATTAAACTTGATGCCGGTGAAGTCTGGATTGAAGGTCAGCCTATCCACCAGCTAAGAGGCAAAGCACTGCGTCAACAACGCCGTCATATGCAGCTGATTTTTCAGAATCCGCTGGCTGCATTAGACCCTCGACATACAGTCAGCTCGGCTATTCTCGAACCCTTAAACCTGCACAATATAGGCACTGACATACTACGGCGGCAGCAATTACAAAACTTACTGGAACTGGTCGGTCTAAGCAGGAAATTGGCTGATCGCTATCCCCACCAGCTTTCCGGGGGACAACAACAGCGGGTTATGATCGCCAGAGCGCTGGCTTGCCGGCCAGGATTTCTGATTGCAGATGAACCCGTATCTGCACTGGATGCGCCAATACAGGCACAAATTCTGAATCTGCTGAGGGAATTACAAACCGAGCTGGGTTTCACCATGTTATTTATTTCACATGACCTGGCCGTGGTTCAATTTATCGCTGATCACATCGGTGTAATGTACCAGGGACAATTACTTGAGCATGCAGAAAACCATGCTCTTTTTAACAACCCTTGCCACCCGTATACCGAAAGTCTGCTGGCTGCAGCCGGGGCCGAACGCCAACGCTCAGATTACTCTTCAGAATACCAGGACAGACAAAGCGTGAACGATAGCTCTGATGGCTGTAGTTATGTGGGTACTTGCTTAAGAGCAACTAAAGCCTGTAGCCAGCAGCAACCCAAACTTACATACATCAACAAAAAAGCGGAGCATTGGGTAAAATGCCTACATTATGAAAAATGATAAACCAGACACCCTAAAGCTATTTTTTCTATTCCTGGTGATTATTGCCATCGCCGGTTGTTCAGGTGTCAGGCATAAGATTAGAAATCAGCCACCGCAAATATTTATCGCTAATATTCAAGTTCAGAATGAGGATATTTTATTCGAGCTGCAAATTAAAAATATTAATAATATAGCTATTCCCGAAGCACAGATCAGTTTCGAGTTTTATTTTGCTGGCATATCCGCATTTGAAGGCAGCCAACTTATCAATCTCAGCCTGGATGGAAATGGCACAGAAAACACCAGTTGGAGGGGGAAATCCAATCCAGCAGTACTAGAATTCCTATTTGATCTTAGCAATGGCCAAATTGAAAGCCTCGACTATCGTTCCAAAGGTGAGCTGAGAAACCTCACTAAAAATCGAACCCGTGAGTTCAGTACACACGGCAAAGTTTTTGCCGTGCCCGGTAAGCCCGGCCATTTTAGAGTTGCTGGGGTATCCGATAAAAGTCGGGTGGATCACGAGCAGATCAACCGTGATGAGAATTACGGCAGACAACGATAACTGTTACAAAGCAAATAATTTCAGACGGCTTTATTATTTAGAAACCATTTCTATATGTGGGATATTGTCTTCCAGATACTCATCACCAACTGGCTGAAAACCAAGGCTGCGATAAAATTTTTCTAAATGAGATTGTGCAGATAAACGCACACCCTGCCCTGGGAACAGACTACTAGCTGCCTGCATGCCTGCTTCCATCAGGCTGTATCCCATTCCCGTACCACGTTCACTATCGCGAATAACCACTCGGCCTATTGCTGGCTCTGAGTATTTAATTCCCGGGCCGAGCAAGCGCAAATAGGCAACCAGCTCATTACCTCGCACACCACACAGGTGCCAGGCCTGCTGATCATGATTGTCCATGTCCTGGTAGACGCAATCCTGCTCGACAACAAATACCTGCGTCCGAAGTTCAAGTATCTGATAGAGTTGCCGCGCACTTAGTTGATCAAAGGTAGTTAAATTCCAGATCGCATTGTTCTCTAACATTCAGCTACAATCCTCAGTTTCGTACTGTGAGA
>CAXMRK010000036.1:0-4040 GCA_964195815.1 uncultured Acidimicrobiia bacterium
GTAGCTTCCTCGGCACTATGTGCCAGGCCCCAGCTACCATCAGCGTACTGGCCATAGGTCAGGTTAGTCAGGTGATGGCGAATATATTCGCCAGATGTCAATGTTGTAGTTTCGCTCGACATGCTCAGATATACCTAATTATTTATGTTTTCTGATTTATCTTGTAATACTGTCGGCACCTTACTAATGGGGTTCCGATCAATAAAAATCAAGCCTGCCCAGTTCACTAGCAGGCAAATAATATAGCCAATAAATAACGCTAAAACGTTAATCGGCCTTAGCTGTGAAAACACCAGTGCAAATAGTGCGCCGGTCATCAACAGCTTAATTGCTTCGCCTTTATAGGCCGCTGCAACAAAGCGCCCGGCATCCTCCTCCGGGTTGCCGCTGCTACGTTTTGACTGCAGGTGGAGACGCAGTGCAAACCATGCATTAGGCAAAACGCAGATCAAGCCTCCCACCAACAGGGAATACGCGCTGACGGTATTGAATAACAAGCCGATCAAAGCGCCACCCAGGGTGGCAAATAACTGTGCGAGTACTAGAGGTAATGCCGTATTCATGCGGTATTCCCGTTACTCTCTTAAACCGTATTAAGCAGTAAAAAACCTGCGGAAAACGGAGTTATTCAAATAAGAAGGCAGCCCTCGGAAATAAAACCTTTGGGGCAAATTTTCGTAAAAGCTGAACCTGCGACCTTATCCGATCAATTATACCATTTAGAGGGTTTTGGAGGCAATGCAGAAGGTATAAATTTTTATAGGGGCAAAGTACTTTTTTAATATACGCCGGGGCCAAAAAACTGGTCGCGGCCGGGTTCCAAAAAATTGTCATGCCGAGTTCCAAAAAATCGTCATGCCGGGCCCGACCCGGTATCTCATGATAAATAGCACGGTAGCGTGAGGAGGTCCCGGCTCAAGGCCGGGATGACATTCTATTTATGAGCTTGAGAAAGTTCCGGCTCAAGGCCGGGATGACATACGACTTGTTGTTATGCAAGGCTCCGACTCGGTATGACACTAGATAATAATCAAAACCCTAGTTGATATGCTCGAGAATACCTTCAAACTCATCTGCTGAATTGTATTGAATAACCAGCTTGCCACGACCATTGGGCTGATGCTGGATTTGAACCCGTGCACCAAGCTGTTCGGTGAGCTTATCCTGTAAACGTTTAATATCCGGACTGACCCGGCGTTCAGGTCTTTTTGCAGGCGTACCGGTCAGCAAACGCTTAACCAATTGCTCTGTCTGGCGCACACTATACTCACGCGCAACCACTTCACGTGCGGCAGATAGCTGCTTTGGAAATGGCAGGGCCAGCAATGCCCGAGCATGCCCCATATCCAGCTTACGCTCATCGACTAATTTTTTAACCTCATCACCCAATTCAAGTAAGCGCAATAAATTACTGACAGCCGCGCGGGAACGGCCCACCGCTTCTGCTGCCTGTAGATGTGTAAGTCCAAATTCATCCAGCAGGCGCCTTAGCGCAACCGCTTCTTCCAACGGGTTTAGATCCTCACGTTGAATATTTTCGATCAATGCCATTGCGACCGTTTGTTGATCGGAAACATTGCGAATAATTGTCGGTATGGTATCGAGTTTAGCGATTTGACAAGCCCGCCAGCGACGCTCGCCAGCGATTATTTCATAGCGACCGGCACCGATTAAACGCGCCACTATTGGTTGCACCACACCCTGGGCTGTAATCGAGTCGGCTAATTCCTGCAACCGCTCCTGATTCATCACTGAACGTGGCTGATAACGTCCACTCTGGAGTAAGTCGAGGGGGATTTCTTTAAAAACGTCTTTGCCTGGCTCCGGATTCAGGGCTGCTCCGCCCATTAAGGCATCAAGGCCTCTTCCAAGGGATCTTTTTTGCAATTTCTTTGCCGTTTTTTTACTCATACCTTCTTTTACTCATACATTATGTCTCTGTTACTCTCAACGCGCACCAGCACCACGAACCACCTCACCCGCGAGCTCAAGATATGCAATAGCACCTCGCGAGCGCTTATCATACTTGACCACCGGCAAACCGAAGCTAGGGGCTTCTGCGACGGTCACGTTTCGTGGTATCAGCGTACGGTAAACACGCTTGCCAAAATGGTCGATCAGCTGGTTTGAGACTTCATTGGTCAAATTGTTACGGCCATCATACATAGTGCGCACCAGGCCTTCGATCTGTAAGCGTGGATTCATCCGCGCACGAACATGCTCAATAGTATTCACCAGCGCAGCCAGGCCTTCAAGGGCGTAGTACTCGCATTGCATTGGGATCAACACACCATCTGCCGCGGTGAGCGCATTCAAAGTCAGCATATTCAGTGATGGCGGACAATCAATAATCACATAGGCATAGTTATCGACTATCGGATCTAATGCTGCGCTTAAAGCCAGCTCCCGGTGATCAACTTCCATCAAGCCAACCTCGGCGGCAACCAGATCATTGGTTGCGGGCAACACGCTATAGCCTGCAGCCTCAGACTCGATAATGGCATCCTCTGTGCGACATTCTTTGAGCAATACTTCAAGCGCGGTCCACTCAAGTTCTCTGGGGTTAATACCACTACCCACAGTGGCATTACCCTGTGGGTCCAAATCGACCAGTAATACCCGCTTTTTCATTTCGCCAAGCGCTGCTGCCAAATTAACCGCAGTGGTGGTTTTGCCAACCCCACCCTTCTGGTTTGCTACTGCAATAATTCTCGCCATTTGCTTTACTCAGCCTTAGATTGTTCAGTTTTATCGTTATTCGTCATTTGGATTCGCAGCAATAGCCGCTCACCTTCTACCCCAGGAATATCTAACTTGATACTTTCAATTAATGAAAATTCTGTAGGTAAATTATCCAGCTCTTGTTGAGGCCAGCGACCTTTTGAAGCCAACAGCACGGTCTCTTGTGTGAATAGATGTTGTGTGTGGGCAAGCAATACTGGTAGGGCTGCTACCGCTCTGGCTGTAATTACTGCTGGCCGTGCTTCGGTTAACCAATTTTCAGCACGGGATTCAACCACACTCACATTATCCAGCCCCAGTTCACGCTTAACGTGGGAGAGGAAACGACAACGCTTACCCAGCGAATCTAAAAGTGTAACCTCAACATCCGCACGTGCTATTGCCAGTGGTATACCGGGCAAGCCCGCACCTGAGCCTATATCAACCAGAGTGTTGCCACTAATCCAGGGTAAAAGCGCCAGAGAGTCCAGCAAGTGCCGGCTAATCATCTCCCGTGGTTCACGCACTGCGGTTAAATTATAGGTTTTGTTCCATTTATTCAGTAGCTCAACATAAGCAAGTAGCTTATCAATTTGTGGCTTAGTCAAAGATAAGCCTTGTTTTTCAAGGCCGGCTATAAGCTGTTTCTCGAGCACTTGTTACTTAATTATCAGCATGTTTGTTTGTTTTAGCTTTTTACTCAACAGCTCTATAAATTCTTTATTCGTGTTACGAAATTCTGGATCCTTGGTGGTGGTAAACATCAGCCAAACCGGTTCCCGACTGGCAAAATCAACCAAGCGGGTCTCAAGAACAAACTGCTGTGTTTTTGAAGCGTAGGTATACGATCCACTACTGATAGTGTATACATCTACAAAGGGGTGCGCCCAACCAGAAGACATATCCATACCCCAATTAGGGCGAACATATTTTTCAGATTCTGCGCCACCACCCACTGAAACCACATAGATAGAAAGCACGGCATCTACTTCCTCGTTAGATAAAGAAGTGAAGACTTCCTCAAGAACAAGTTTATTGCCGGACAAATTTGGCAAGATATAGCTAGGAAATGCATCGATTCCCTGCTCGCGTAGATATCTGGCGATGCCGGCCTCAATACCCTGACGGCGCATTGATACGGCGGCGGCGGCATAAACCGCAATATGGCCATACTGTTTGCTACCTTTAACCTCATCATTGACCCACTCTTTATTAACCTTGACCGCCCCCACTGCAGAAGAGGTAATTATCAACAGGCTTAAACTAATTAAGATTTTTTTCATGACACTCATACACAACTCCAAAAAATGATCGACAGT
>CAXMRK010000037.1:0-3302 GCA_964195815.1 uncultured Acidimicrobiia bacterium
TCAGCCAATAGTCATTACTATCTGCCTGCTCCAGAACGATTAAATTGGACAGCGTATCAGCAGCAACTTCACCCACGGCCTCATACCCGCTGGTCTTGTATTCGGCGACAGTCGATGCTGGTTTTCCTAGCTTCGATTTGAGTTCAGTTGCAGCATCCTTTTTTTCAGCTGGCAGTGCGATTAACTCACCTTTATGCCACTTATGGGCATTGAAATAATTGGCTACACTGGCAATTGCGTCTGCTTTGGATCCCCATAAATCCCGCCGCCCATCACCATCGTGATCAATAGCGTAAGCTCGGTAACTGCTCGGCATAAACTGCCCCAGACCCATTGCCCCGGCATAACTACCTTTGATATCGCGTAATAACAGATTTTCTTCTTGACTGAGCAGTAAATACTCGAGCAGCTCATTGGAAAAGAAAGGCTGTCGGGTCGGATGGTAGAAGGCCAGAGTCATTAATGTATCGAGAACCCGATAATTACCAACAATCCTGCCATAAAAAGTTTCAACACCAATAATTGCCACAATTATTTCTTCATCGACACCAGATTTTTCGGCTGCTTCAGCTATAACCTGGTAATTCTCACTCCAGAACTCGAGCCCTTCCTGCACTCGCTGATCGGTCATAAAAATAGGGCGATAGGTATACCAGGGCTTTGACTCAGCTGTGCGTTTATAGAGATCCAATACCTTTTGACTGTAAACTGCAGATTCCAGAATAACTTCAATTTCAGCCCTGCTGTATTGACCTGTATCCACAATTTTTTGCACCAAGGCATCCTGGCCCGGATGTGCATCTTTTGCCAAAGCACCCGCACTGAAACAACTGCAAAGTAACAATACTGATATGCATACAATATTTTTCAACTTAACTTCCTTATTTCTAGTTCCAGTAATTCTTAGCACATAAAATCCTAGCGTATAAAACGTCGATGACCCCAGGCTGACATAATCAGACCAAATCCTGCCAACAGTGTGACAATTGATGTTCCGCCATAGCTGATCAGAGGAAGAGGCACACCAACAACGGGTAAAATGCCCGTGATCATGCCAGCATTAACCATCACATAGACAAAAAATATCATCGCCAGACTACCACAGAGCAGACGCGAGAATGTATCCCTTGCGTAGTTGGCTAAATAGAGGCTACGGCCAATGATAAACAGATACATCAGCAGCAATAGCAAGACCCCCGATAAACCAAACTCTTCTGCAAAAACACTCATAATAAAATCAGTAGTATGCTCAGGCAAAAACTCAAGCTGAGATTGGGTACCCTGCATCCAGCCCTTACCACTTAAACCACCTGAGCCAACAGCTATTTTAGATTGAATTATATTCCAGCCCTGACCTAAGGGATCTGCCTCCGGATTTATAAATGTCCGCACACGGTTGCGCTGGTATTCCCGCAGAAACATCCACATTATTGGAGCAGCAGCCAGTGCCAATCCAAGCAGAGAAAAAATAATTCGCCAGCGGAGCCCAGCAAGAAATAGTACAAAAACACCGCTCATCCCAACCAGCAAAGCCGTTCCAAGATCGGGTTGACGATATATTAATAATACGGGAACAAGAATTATCAGGACCGATACCAGCAGTTCCCTCCAACCTGGTGGCAATAATTTATTATGTAGCCACGCCGCTACCGTCATCGGCACTACTAGTTTCATCAGTTCAGACGGCTGAAAACGAACAAATGATAAATCCAGCCAGCGATCAGAGCCACGACCTTCACCAAAAAAAGCGGTTGCCAGCAATAGTAATAACCCAAGCGCATAGAACCAGAACGACCACTGTCGAAATAAACGCGGGGGCAATAGTGCAATGATTACCAAACCCACAAAACCAACAGCAATTCGAATTGCCTGATTAATGACTAATCGCTCATTGCCATCGCTGGCGCTGTAAAGCACAAATAAACCCGCAACTGAAACCACGATCAGAGCAATCAATAATGGATAATCCAGGCGAGGCCGACTAAACCAACCGGGAAAAGATAGCGAAGTCATTCACTCGGCTCCTGATTAAAAGCGATTGATTCAGCATCACCTGTTTCAAGATGGCCGCCTTCAACCAGCCACTTGTCCAATAAAATTCGGGCTATCGGTGCGGCCGCACTGGAACCTCCACCCATTGAATGCTCGATGATGATGGCAACCACAATTTTCGGTGCTTCTACCGGCGCCCAGGCAACAAACAGGGCATTGTTACGTAAGCGTCGGTCGATCTTACTGGCATCATATTTTTGATCCTTTGCTAACCCAAAGACCTGTGCAGTGCCTGACTTACCAGCAAAACGATAAACTGCTCCCTCGCTAATTTTACGTGCTGTTCCTGTGAGGCTATTGACCACATCTTCCATGCCACCTCGAACTTCTGCCCAATTTACCGGGTTTATTACTGGAACCTCAATTGCGATTGTTGGTTGCAACCAATCAATCTGTTGCTCGCCAAAAGCTTTAAAGCCACGCACCAAACGTGGAATATAACGCTTGCCATTCATCGCCAGAGTTGCCGTTGCACTGACTAATTGCAGCGGAGTAGTAACATTGTAGCCCTGACCAATTGCAGCAATAACTGTTTCTCCTGGGTACCAGGGTTGATTAAAGCGTTTACGTTTCCATGCTCTTGAGGGCAACACGCCCACTCCTTCACCGAACAAGTCAATCCCTGTAGTTTGGCCAAAACCAAATTGCTGAATGTACTCATGCATACTGTCAATACCCAGCTTAAATCCCAAATCATAAAAATATGTATTCACAGATTGCTGTAAGGCGCTGCGTACTGTTACCCAGCCATGCCCCCCGTCGCGCCAATCTCGGTAAGGGCGCTCAACATTTGGCAAATAATAATTCCCTGATGAAAAAATTCGAGTATCGATAGTTACCATACCGCCTTCAAGCCCAGCTAGAGCAACAAAAGGCTTGAAGGTAGAACCTGGCTCATAACCACCTTTTAGGGCACGGTTAAAAAGCGGTCTATCTGGTGTATTGAGGATACGGTTATAGTCTGATTGAGAAATGCCGTTGACAAACAAATTGGCATCAAAACTAGGCTTGCTTACGAGTGCCAGCACATCACCATTATTCGGATCCATAGCAACGATGGAGCCGGAATTATTCCCCAAAGCATCCCAGGCTGCCAGTTGTAAGTTTGCATCTATTGCCAGAATTAAATCCTGTCCAGCCAGCGGGTCTTGTCTCTCCAATACACGCAGCACCCTACCCTGAGCATTGGTTTCCACTTTTTCAAAACCACTCTCACCATGCAATATAGTTTCCCGAAAACGTTCAACGCC
>CAXMRK010000038.1:0-2726 GCA_964195815.1 uncultured Acidimicrobiia bacterium
GATAGGTGGCTTCTTCATTACCAAAGCCTGCATCAATATCAGCCACAATTGGAACAATATGGGTTTCAAAGTTATCAATTTTGATTTGCGCATCTGCCGCTGCAACATCATCGCCAGACTCTCTGGCAGCATCCAGTTCTCTGAACAGATAATTTAGCTCGCGTGCATCAGCCTGCCGAAGGAATGTATAGAGTTCTTCAATCAGTTCTGCCACCGTTGTTTTTTCATGCATTGACTGATCAGGCAATGGTCCAAAATCGGAGCGCAATGCTGCAACCATCCATCCCGATAAATACAGGTATGTTTTATCTGTGGTACCACAGTGTTTTTTTACTGAAATCATTTTTTGTTGTGCAATAAAACCATGCCAACAGCCCAGAGACTGGGTGTAAGCTGACGAATCTGCATCATAGTCAGCCATATCCTTTCGCATAATTGCGGCAGTATATCTGGCTATGTCCAGACCGGTTCTAAACCTATTCTGGGCCTTCATGCGTGCAGCAGATTCGGGGTTTATTGCGTTCCAGGCACTGCCGCTATCCGCACATAGGGAGGCAACAGCATTAATATCATTTTGATACTTAGACATAGCTAATCCTTAATAAAAACAATTCAAAATTTTTAGTGAAAGCAAGACAGATGGATTGATAAAAAATCTAGCCTGCTATTTATAAAAGTATACCTCTAATATACGCTCGCGTATGTGAAAATCACGAGAAAATTCGAGAAAAAAATAAGACATTAGTAGCGGCTTGAAATAAATACTAAAAACAAACCCAATCGAGTCAACTTTCGTTATATATTACTCATATCAAATCGTAAATCAGGTGTTCGTAATGACCTCTCGTACTCAAATTGGCAATCTACAGGTTGCATCAGCACTGTTTGAACTTGTTAATCAGAAAATTATCCCCGGCACAGGCATTGAAGCCCCTCAATTCTGGGCTAACCTGGAGGTATTAATTGATGAATTAAGCCCTGAAAACCGTGCCTTATTGGAAAAGCGGGATCAATTACAGGCACAAATTGACAATTGGCACAAAAATAATTTTGGCCTTCAATTTGAGCAGCAAAAATATAAAGCATTTTTAGAGGAAATAGGCTATTTAGTGCCTGAGGGCGATGATTTTGAGATCGACACACTGAATGTAGATACCGAAATTGCGCTTCAACCTGGGCCACAATTAGTTGTCCCGGTAAAAAATGCTCGCTTTGCCCTGAATGCCGCCAATGCCCGCTGGGGTAGTCTTTATGATGCCCTCTATGGCACAAATGCTATCCCTGAAGCAGATGGCGCTGATAAAACAGGCGGATACAACCCTGTTCGCGGAGCTAAGGTTATTACATTTGCACGCAACTTCCTTGATCAGGCGGCGCCACTGGCAGCGGGCAGTCATCAGGATGCCATCCAATATTCCCTGCTGGGCAGTCAGTTAAGTATCAGTCTCGAGGATGGTAGCAAAACCAAACTTGCTCAGACGGAAAAATTTGTAGCATATCAGGGGGAACCTGAAAGTCCTGTTTCAATTCTTTTAAAAAACAATGGCCTCCATATTGAAATTCAAATCGATGCTTCAACCGCAATCGGAAAACAAGATAAGGCAGATGTTACTGATGTCATTCTTGAAGCTGCTGTTTCTACAATTCAGGACTTTGAGGATTCTGTAGCTGCTGTTGATGCTGAAGATAAAGCGGTCGTATATAGAAACTGGTTGGGTTTAATTAAAGGTGACTTCAGCGAAACCTTTGAGAAGAACGGCAAAAAGATGACTCGTGTGCTGAATCCAGACCGGCAATTTACTGACCCGGATGGCAAACCCTTAATATTGCACGGTCGCAGTCTGCTTTTTGTACGTAATGTCGGGCATCTGATGACCAATAATGCCATTTTGGATAAAGCCAATAATGAGGTTTTTGAAGGCATTATGGATGCTGCTATCACTGGCCTGATTTGCTTACATGATATTAACCAGACCAATAGATTATCAAATTCACGGACTGGCAGCATTTATGTGGTCAAACCCAAGATGCACGGTCCTGAAGAAGTTGCATTTACCTGCAAATTGTTCGCTCGGGTAGAAAATATGCTTGGCTTGAAACTGAATACTTTCAAAGTAGGCATTATGGATGAAGAACGCCGAACAACAGTAAATTTAAAAGAATGTATCCGTGCTGCTAAATCCAGAGTGGTCTTCATTAATACCGGTTTTCTTGACCGTACGGGCGATGAAATTCATACCAGCATGGAAGCCGGACCAATGGTTCGCAAAGGCATGATGAAGCACGAAGCCTGGATGCAAGCTTATGAAGACTGGAATGTCGATATTGGTTTAGCTTGCAAACTGCCTGGTAAAGCACAAATCGGCAAGGGCATGTGGGCTGTTCCTGATCAAATGGCGGAGATGCTAAAACAAAAAGGCGCGCATCCAAAAGCAGGTGCTAACACGGCTTGGGTTCCATCCCCTACTGCTGCCGTCTTGCATGCCATTCACTATCATCAAGTCAATGTATTTGAGCGACAACAGGAGCTTATTTCTCGCCCAGCTGCCCAACTTGATGACATTTTGAGTATCCCTTTGCTAAAAGACCCATCCAGCTTAAGTGCAAATGATATCCAGAATGAGCTCGACAATAATACCCAGGGGTTATTGGGTTATGTGGTTCGCTGGATAGATGACGGCATCGGCTGCTCCACAGTACCGGACATCGATAATGTCGGCCTGATG
>CAXMRK010000039.1:0-8356 GCA_964195815.1 uncultured Acidimicrobiia bacterium
TGCTATCTGCCGCACAGAGGGCAGAGGATCTGATTCGTTTAATGATCCTTCGAGAATACGTTCGATAGTACGCTCGCATAGTTGCCAGTAGATCGGTTGATTGTCATTCCAGTTATTAGTCATACCAAGGTGGTCTCAGAGTAAATGCAGTATTGCCAAAGCATTATTGGTGGCGGGTTTGCCAGTTACTGATACAATTATTTGGTCGTTATCTGTACAGCTTTCCACCAGTTGTTGTGGTTCTTGTAAACGTGCTTCAACTGCCGAGGTTTCAACCTGAGTACTCCAAATTAAGAGAACTGCACTGAATACGGCCAGTGAATGCGGAATTATTAATGTTTTTCGAGTTGTAAGTCTAAACATAATACGCACCTTTTCCTGCTTCTTCCTGTTATATAATGTTGGTGATGTAGTGAAGTATAACACTAGTATTTAGAGAGTGCAAATATAAATGACTAATTGGAGTAATAAAATAAAAAAAACCCGGGACAAAGCCCGGGTCATGTAATCCTATAGCGAGGTGTTGTTAGTTACTACCAGAAATTAATTCCATTTGTTCAAGCTTCAAGATGATTTCCTGTGCTGCCTGTTCTGGGCTCATATTTAAAGTATCCAGCACAACCTCTGCGTTCACTGGAGCTTCATAGGGATCATCTATGCCGGTGAAATGTTTAATTTCTCCTCGTCTTGCTTTCGCATACAATCCCTTGCGATCACGTTTTTCACATTCTTCAATAGGTGTGGAAATATGAACTTCAAGAAATCCACCTAATGGTTCTATATGTGCGCGTATTTGGTCACGAATCTTACTATATGGTGCGATTGGCGCACAGATTGCTACACCACTGTTTTTAGTAATTTCGCTGGCCACGTAGCCAATACGGAGCACATTAAGATTTCTGTGTTCTTCCGAAAATCCGAGCTCAGAAGAAAGGTTTTTACGCACGACATCACCGTCTAGCAGGGTGACAGGTCGACTACCCATTTCCAGTAATTTGATCATTAAGACATTGGCAATAGTGGATTTTCCAGAGCCGGAAAGTCCAGTGAAAAATACCGTAAACCCTTGTTTGTGCCGAGGTGGATAGCGTAAGCGTAACGCTGTCACAACATCTGGGAAAGTAAACCATTCAGGAATATCCAGGCCTTCATATAATCGACGGCGTAACTCGGTGCCGCTGATATTTAATACGTTTTCACCGGTTTTGATTTCATCAACCGGGGCGTACTGAGCTCTTTCTTCAACATATACCATCATTTTGAATGGAACCATTTCAATACCTAGTTCCTGTTCATGTTTGGAGAGCAGTTCCTGAGCATCAAATGGGCCATAAAATGGATTACCATTGCTGTCGTCACCCGGGCCTGCATGATCTCGGCCAACGATTAGATGGGTACAGCCATAATTTTTGCGGATGATCGCATGCCAGAGTGCCTCACGAGGGCCACCCATACGCATAGCTAACGGTAACAAACTTAATTGAGTGGTTTGTTCAGGATAGTTAGGCAGCAGGGCTTCGTAACAACGTACCCGGGTTAAGTGATCTATATCACCGGGTTTTGTCATGCCAACAACAGGATGAATCAACAAGTTCGCCTGAGTTTCGCGTGCTGCCCGGAATGTGAGCTCCTGATGTGCGCGATGCATTGGGTTACGTGTCTGGAAAGCCACAACCCGCTGCCAACCTAGTTTGTTGAATAATTTACGTAATTCTGCCGGATCGTGGCGCAAGTGTTTACAATCGTAATGTACGGGTGCCTGCAAACCTTTGACGCTACCGCCAATATAAACAGGGTTGCTATGTTGTTTAAGGTAGGCAACCGCTGGATGTTTGCTATCTGTGGTTCCATAAACTGCCAGAGCTTCTGCATCCATATCAGGAGTCCAGATGGAATCAGCACGCATAATGGCAATGGCAACGCCCTCAGCATCTCTGAGTACGAATTCACTACCGACTTCAAGTGTCTCGGCAAAATCTTTCGATACATCAAGAGTTACCGGGATTGGCCAGAGGCTACCATCGCTCAAGCGTATATTATCGAGCACAGATTGATAATCAACTTGTGTGAGGAATCCTTCAAGCGGTGAAAAACCACCATTCATAAGGAGTTCCAGATCACAAATTTGTCGTTCTGTTAAGTCCCAGTCAGGTAGGGTGCCAGCATGGGATTTTGCTGCTGCGAGATCTGCGTCGGGAATAAATAAATTTTTTAGTTTGCCGCCGTGGGCAATGAATGTTGAGCTCATGTTGTTGTCGCCGGAAGGCGCTCCTGGAATATGAATAATTATTCAATTAAGTTTCAATAAGTAGCCGCGCATTATACCTTATTTTGAATAAATTCAGTATGTTTCTAGAGCTATTCAAGGATCAGTTTCCAGGCCCCTTAGTTTTTATTTTAAACTCAAGGGAACTGAATAATTTCTTTGTGTTCAAAGTCCCTGTGCTGGAGATGAATTCACTTCCGGCGTAGATTATTTTAATCCCTGAGGTTGCCATGTATTGCTTAACAGGTGACAATAACAGGCTGACATTAATGGAGTTTTAACAGATGAATAAAGCAATAGTATCGAAAGGCCTGTTGACTACGGTTTTAAGTGCAGCACTTATAGTTGGTGCTAGCGCGGCTGAACTAAAAACAGAAGAACAAAAGCTGAGCTATATTTTTGGTCTAGATATTGGTAGGACGCTTAAAGCGCAGGGTATGGAAGTGGATTTCGATACATTGTCCGCGGCTATCAAAACTGGATTTGAGGGTGGTGAAACATTGATGACTGAAGAGGATATTAATCAGACTCGGCAGGCATTTATTACCCGTAAAACAGAAGAAGCCCAGGCTCAGGTTGCAGCTCTAGCTGTTAGTAATGCTGAAGAAGGTGCTGCTTTCTTAGCAGAAAATGCGAAGAAAAAAGGCGTGGTAACTACCGCTTCTGGTCTTCAGTATCAGGTGCTTGAGCCTGGTAATGGGGCAAAACCGAGAGCTGAAGAGACAGTGACCGTGCATTATCGTGGTACAACTTTGAACGGACAGGAGTTTGATAGTTCTTACAAGCGTAATTCTCCGGCTTCATTCCCGCTTAATCGGGTGATTCCTGGTTGGACTGAAGGTGTTCAATTAATGCCGATTGGCAGTAAGTACAAATTCTTTATACCTTCTGCACTGGCTTATGGTGAAAAAGGTAGTCCACCATCAATTATGCCGAATTCAACACTGGTGTTTGAAGTTGAATTAATCTCAATTGGTGATGCCAAGTAATACTTTTAAAATTAAACCCGGGCATTGTATTCAATGTCCGGGTTTTTTTTATTCTAAATGTTGGGTTTTCAGATTAACATAGTCAGTATGGAAGTGAGCTGTGGGTAATTCTTTACGTATTCTGGTAACTGGAGGAGCTGGTTTTTTGGGCGCCTATCTGTGTGAACAATTACTCGACAGGGGGCATCATGTTACTTGTCTGGACAATTATTTCACGGGTAGAAAGCAGAATATTGAAGCTTTGCTTTCGCGGAATAATTTTCAGGAAATCGAACACGACGTAACACTGCCAATTCGCCTGGAAGTGGATGAAATCTATAACCTGGCGTGTCCGGCGTCTCCAGTTCACTATCAGTATAATCCAGTACAAACAACCCGAACATCTGTAATAGGGGCACTTAATCTTTTAGATTTGGCTCGAATTACAGGGGCTAAAATATTACAGGCATCAACATCTGAAGTTTACGGCGATCCATCAGTGCACCCGCAATCAGAAGACTACTGGGGTAATGTTAACCCTATCGGAATAAGGGCTTGTTACGATGAGGGTAAGCGTTGTGCTGAAACCTTGTTTTTTGATTACCATCGAGAGCATGCGGTTGACATTCGAGTAGCACGAATTTTTAATACTTATGGTCCGGGAATGCAGCTGGATGACGGTAGGGTGGTTTCTAATTTTATTGTCCAGGCATTAAACAATCACCCCATTACTATTTATGGTGATGGTATGCAGAGCCGCTCTTTTTGTTATCGTGATGACCTCATCGATGGTTTAATAAGGCTGATGGCTGCAGACCAAATAGGGCCGATTAATCTGGGTAATCCAAATCCGTTTACTATGCTGGAGCTGGCTGAACTGGTGATTTCTATGACAGGATCAAAATCTGCACTCGAGTTCCATCAGTTGCCAGCAGATGATCCAATACAGCGGCAACCTGATGTCCGCCGTGCTGCGGCTGCTCTAGATTGGAAAGCTGAGACTGCATTAAAGCGGGGCTTAGTTAAGACTATAGAATATTTCGAACAGAGGCTGGCAGAAAATGGCTGAGTCATTAAGAGATCAATTGCTGAAAACGGGTTTAGCAAAAAAAACTATAGCGAAAAAGAAATCCTCATCAAGTTCTCGAAAATCAACCAACAAAGGTTCTTCAACAGCATCTGATCTTGCCCGTGCCTGGAAGGCAAGGGACCAGGAAGAGAAGAATGCAGCTAAACAACGTATTGAGTTAAAACAGGCAGAGCAAAAACGCAGACGCAAAATAAATGACCAAATTGTCGCTTTGTTAGCTAGCGGAACTCAAAACAAGAGTAGTGCAGATATTAGTCGTAATTTTTTCCATTTTGGAAAAATACGTAAAGTGATGGTGGATCAACAGCAGTTGACTCAACTTAATTCAGGATTGCTTTCGGTAGCCTATCTGCGGGGTCGGTATTATCTAGTAGATAACGAGATCGCGGAGCAGGTTCGCCAACTTTCCCCTGAGCACGTGCCTGATTTAAAAGGTAGTGATAATAAGGAAGAGGCTGAACATCCGGTGCCAGATGACCTAATTTGGTAACCCAGTACTTTCTGAAAGTAATTTTTATAAAACCAATTATGGCCGACTGGCAAGCAGTGTTAACACTGCAAAATGTGGGGTTCTTTTTTCAATTGAAGATGTGCTGCAGGATATGACTGTCAGTCCAGACTTTTCACAGTAGCGGTTCAGGTCTGATTCACTAAATCCCTGATTCAGGTGATTAAAGTTTGAAACCGCTCGTGCGTGTTTGTGTTTGAGCAGAGTTGCAGCTAGTAATTGGCCGCCAGGCCGCAATACTCTGGCCGCTTCGTTGAAAACGGTCTGCGGGTCAGTGGTATAAGTTAATGCATGCATTAACAGGACAGTATCCATACTATTGTTGTTTAGCTGTAAATCGTGCATGTCTCCTTTATGGAAACTGATATTTCTTTTTCCATGTAGACGTTTTTTGGCTGCTTTGAGGATATGGTCACTAATATCCAGGCAGGTAATGCTTTGAGCGTGTTCAGAAAGCAGTTCTGCCATGACTCCATCACCTGAAGCAATATCAACAACATCACCAAGATTGAGCAAATGGACCAGAGCTCTGGTAGTGGCTTCCCAGGTGCGTCCTGGGGAATAGTGCCGATCCATATCTCCAGCAACTGAATCCGCCCAGTTTTTGCCAGCAGAGCGCTGTGCCAGAATATCTGCAATTCTAATTCGATCCTGTTCCACCAATGGATCCCGGACGCTGTTACAAAAAGTAGCCCATAAAGCAGCGACTTGTGGGTTTTCCTGGCTGGAACTTAAGCGGTAATAAACTGAGGCGCCATCGCGACGGTCATTGACCAGACCAAACTCACGTAGTTTTGCTAAGTGGGTAGAAACCCGTGGTTGCGCAAGTCGCGTTATAGCAGCGAGTTCAGCAACGCTCAGTTCTTCCTGCTCAAGCAAAAAGAGTAACCGCGCTCTGGTTGTATCAGAGAGCAGACGGATATGTTGAGATGCGGTTTGTAGGTCGATAGGATTTCTCACCGTTTTGAATCTTCGCGCCAATAATGCAACAGCTGCAGCGGAAACTCAATCCTGATTTGGTTTGATTTTGGATTACTTATTGAATCATGCCTGAGATGGATCAATATTAGCTTGAATAAAGCTGCTACAAAATGTGCCTAACTAGCGCCAAAGGTTTATAATCATAGCTTTAAAACTTAGGGAATTAGTAATGGATTTTAAGCTAAGTGAAGAACAGGAAATGATTCAAACTGTGGCCAGGGATTTCGCCCAGAGCCAGATCGTTCCTGTAGCCGCAGCCTATGATGAAAGTGGTGAATTTCCACTAGCCACTATCCAGCAAATGGGTGAGTTGGGATTGATGGGTGTTGAGGTTCCAGAAGCTTATGGTGGCGCGGGTATGGATTCAATAGCCTATGTGCTAGCAATGATTGAAATTGCTAAAGCAGATGCCTCTCATTCTGTAATTATGTCAGTCAATAACTCATTGTTCTGCCATGGTATCTTAAAAAATGGTAGCGAAGCGCAGAAGCAAAAGTATGTGCGTGATATTGCTACCGGCAAAAAAATTGGTGCCTACATGCTGACAGAGCCCCAGTCTGGATCTGATGCTGCATCAATGAACACGCGTGCAATCCTGAGTGAAGATGGTAGTCACTATGTGATTAATGGTAAGAAGTCCTGGATTACTTCAGGTCCGGTTGCAGATTACGCTGTTTTATTTGCGGTAACTGATGCCGACAAAGGCGCACGTGGAATTAGTGCTTTTATCATTGAGGCTGATCAACCAGGTTACATCCGGGGAAAGAAAGAACCCAAGTTGGGTATTCGGGCTTCGGCTACCTGTGAGATTGAGCTAGATAACTATAAGTGTCCTGCTGAAAACCTACTGGGAGAACCGGGTAAGGGGTTTACCAGTGCTATGGGTGTGCTCGATGCAGGTCGGATTGGAATCGCCTCACAAGCGCTTGGAATTGCCATGGCCGCATTTGAGGCAACTCTTGAATATGTTCGAGAGCGTAAAGCGTTTGGGCAGCCAATTGGAGCATTTCAGATGACTCAGTCTAAGATAGCTGATATGAAAACCAGAATAGAAGCGAGTCGGTTGTTGATTTTTCAAGCGGCTATGGCCAAACAGTTAAACGACCAGGGCAACGGCGGTCGTTTTACTGTTGAGGCAGCTATGGCAAAACTTTTTGCCTCCGAAACCGCGATGTTTGTAACCCATCAAGCAGTGCAGATACATGGTGGTATGGGTTACAGCAAAGAGATGCCAGTTGAACGCTATTTCCGAGATGCAAAAATTACAGAAATTTATGAGGGTACAAGTGAAATCCAGCGGCTGGTTATTTCGCGTGGTGTTACTGGTATCCGATGATTTCAACAAAACGAGCGAGAGCTTGTTGAACAACACTGTGGAAGCAGTTAATTATGAATGATATAAAAGATGTTTTTAATGCCGTAAAAGACTTATTGAACGAGCAAACAGAGCGGGGGTATTCAGCGGAAGCAATTAATGATCTGCAATATCTTGCGCGCGATTTATTTAAACGGGTAACCAGTAATGAACTGAGTGGTCAAAACCCGGAACACTTCGCTAAGCGAATCCGCCATTTGTATGAATTTATTCAAAAACGTGATCTCGCGGCCCCCAAAATAAGAGTGTTTGCTCCGAAATTAGAAAAAGATGGTTGGGTGTCTTCATCTAGTGTTATCCAGTTGTTGAATATAGATGGCCCGTTTCTAGTCGATTCATTGAGTCTGCTTTTGCATGAAGAAGACATTAAGATCCGTCATCTGTTTCATCCTGTCATCAATGTTTTGCGCAACCAGAAGGGTAAGTTACAACATTTGGTGGACTTCGATAATAATCCTGATGAACAGGGGTATGTTGCAGAATCATTAATCCAGGTCGATGTTACCCGATTGACAAAGGAACGGATGCAACGGCTTGAGAAGAAAATTCTCAAAATTTTGTCGATAGTACAGCGCTCAGTTGCTGACTGGCCATCGATGCAAGCCCAGGCGATAGCTGCGGCAGAATTTCTCGAACAGCATAATGCTGCCATTGATTCGACCACATCTGCAGAAGCTGCCGATTTCGTTCGCTGGCTGGCCGATGACCATTTTATTTTTATGGGGTATCGTGAGTATTACGTTGCCGGGAAAGGACCTAAGGCGATGTTGGAGGCAAAACCTGAAACAGGCTTAGGAATGCTCGGGAAGGGGATTTCCTCAGTAACCAGCAGGCCTATAGCAACACTTCCAGACACCGAAGCATTGACCAAGCAGGCTCACCCTGAACCACTGATAATTACCAAAACCAATTCTCGCTCCATCATTCATCGTAGCGGTTATATGGATTATATTGGCATCAAGATTTTTGATGATAAGGGTATTGCAGTTGGTGAGCGCCGCTTTATTGGTTTGTTTACCTCAAACACATATACCCGTAGTGCCTGGGCAACACCATTGTTGCGAAGTCGTGTAGAAACTGTGATGCAGCAATCGGGACTCCGGCCTGGTTCGCATGCATGGAAAGCATTGGTGCATATACTTGAAACCTTGCCGAGAGATGAGTTATT
>CAXMRK010000040.1:0-9004 GCA_964195815.1 uncultured Acidimicrobiia bacterium
AATTGCTGGATAACTCCAAGTTGTTATTTATTACTGCAAATCTCGGTGATAGTAGAACTTTGGCTCTACATATGGCATCCACAATATATAGTGATTTTACGGATGAACAGCGCGAGTTCCTGGGTATCACCCCAGGCTTGATTCGCTGTTCAGTTGGATTGGAAAATCCTCAGGATATTATTGACGATATCATATTGGCACGAAACTAAAGCATTAGCTCCTGGGGCGAGTTAATAGCGGCCAGTAGACCCAGAGGAATATTACAAAAGTTAGTATCCAGCCGCTGGCTGAAAGCTCTAATATTCTCAGATAGCTGGTACTTGTTTGGGGCCCAACCACCGGTCCCAGCACCCGTATTGCAACAGCCAACATAAATATCCAGTATGCGATGACTGTTGCTCGGCTTGCTTGTAATGGTCTGCCAGTATGACCAAGGCCAACTCTGGTAATGACTGCCAGGATGGTGCTGCCAATGGCACCCATAGTGAATGCATGCAACGCGGAGGAGCTGGTGAATACCCAGCCGAATATTGATAGTGATAACAAAGTATAGCTGATGGGTACCCATGCATACGCGCTATGCAAAACAAATAATAAAGGATTTGAACGTGTTGCTAGTCCACACCAGCGACTCAGTTTAAGGCCGTGGACTAAAGCGGCAGCAATTGCTAGAACTCCAGTGACTAGATGTGCAGGATAAAAACTTGCAGCCAGGCCGGTTAGCACGGTTAACAACAATGCCAGCCGATCTACCGGGATACTGGTGATTGGTAATTTATCAGTTACGCCCTGTTGGCGTAGCCAATTACGGGTAAAGTTTGGCACAATGCGCCCGGCAATAATGATGACCAGCAGCAATAAAGTGTGAATACTCAGGTAAATGGCTATCCTATCCGCGTTTGCTAATATTTGATTGCTACCCAGATGGTATAAGGCGTTAAAGACCGCCAGTGCCGCCATGATGATAATTAATGAGTAATTACGTTGACTTTTGCCCGCAATAATCTCGCGCCCTAATAAGATCATTAGCAGCAATGGGAACAGCATGTCCACAGCAGCGATTAGTTCTGGAGTGAGAGACGTTGCCATCAACATGGCAAATCGACCAGCAAGCCAACTGAATACCAGCAAGCCCAGAGCTACACCATGTACTGCCGGCCTGCCTGTCCAGTTAGCTACAGCGGTTAAGCTAAACCCTGCAACTGCTGAAAGAGCAAATCCAAATAACATTTCGTGGGCATGCCATAGTGGCGTGGCAACAGTAATGCCCTTGCCGTGAAGGGTCATTATCCAGAGCAACATTATGACTATGGCAAAAGCTCCATTCAGAAGGAAAAATGGTCGAAATGCGTAGCTGAGCAGTACTGGTGTTTTCATAATTATTAGTGCGTTGGGTGAAAGCGTAGAGATTATCACAGTCAAGAGTATCAATCTTCGATTGCTGTTCTGTTAAAATCACTGCAATTGGTGTTCTCGTAGATGCCACAAAGTTTATCAGGAAAGATTAATCAATGAGTAACACCCAGTTAAATGAGCAATTTTTGCAAAACCTGGCGCGTCGTCGAACTTTTGCAATTATTTCCCACCCCGATGCGGGTAAAACCACCATTACTGAAAAACTGTTGTTATTTGGTGGCGCGATCCAGATGGCGGGCGCGGTTAAATCCAAAAAAGCAACCAGACATGCAACCTCTGACTGGATGGCGATGGAAAAAGAGCGTGGTATCTCGGTAACTTCATCGGTGATGCAGTTCGATTATCAGGACCGCATTGTTAATTTGCTGGATACTCCAGGCCATGCTGACTTTTCAGAAGATACTTATCGTACTTTGACCGCAGTTGATTCTGCCTTGATGGTTATCGATTGTGCTAAAGGTGTTGAAGAGCGCACGGTTAAATTGATGGACGTCTGTCGGCTACGCAACACGCCGATAATGACATTTATCAATAAACTTGACCGAGAAGGCAGAGAGCCGATCGAATTACTGGATGAGGTTGAGTCTGTATTGAAGATCCAGTGCGCACCAATAACCTGGCCTATCGGCATGGGTTCGCGCTTGAAAGGTGTTTATCATGTATTGGACGATGCTGTGCATTTGTATGAACACAGTAAGAATTATGAAACCCAGCAGGCAACAATTATTCAAGGGCTTGATAATCCGCAACTGGATGAGGTATTAGGTTCATATGTTCAGGAATTACGAGATGAACTGGAATTGGTTGTAGGTGCATCTGAGCCCTTTAGTGTTGAAGCTTATTTGAATGGCGAACAAACGCCGGTATTTTTTGGCTCTGCTATCAATAATTTTGGGGTGACGCCTTTATTAAATTCATTTGTTAAATATGCCCCAAGTCCCCAGCCCAGGGCAACTACTAGCCGGGTGGTCGAAGCAAATGAAAAAGCAATGACCGGCTTTGTGTTTAAAATTCAGGCCAATATGGATCCAGCTCATCGTGATCGTATAGCCTTTATGCGGGTATGTTCAGGTGAATTTGATAAAAATAAAAAGCTTTATCACGTGCGCTTAGGTAAAGAAATCAGGGCGACAAATGCGCTCACTTTTATGGCCTCTGCCAGAGGCTCGCTTGATAAAGCCTATCCAGGTGATATTGTCGGTCTGCATAATCACGGCACTATTGCCATTGGTGATACCTTTACTGAAGGTGAGAAATTGCAATTTACGGGTGTTCCAAATTTTGCTCCAGAGCTTTTCAGGCGCGCACAACTGAAAGACCCGTTACGGCTGAAACAGCTGCAGAAAGGTCTTGCGCAATTGTCGGAAGAAGGTGCAACCCAATTTTTTAAACCAATGATGGGCAATGATCTGGTGCTGGGCGCAATTGGTGTTTTGCAGTTCGAAGTTGTTGCATACAGGCTTAAACACGAATATAACGTGGATGCGGCTTTTGAGCAGGTCAATGTGCAGGCAGCACGTTGGGTGAGGTGTGAAGATAAAAAAATGTTGGCGGATTTCAATCGTCAATTACAAGTTAACCTGGCCACAGATAATGCAGGGCAGTTGGTATATCTGGCGCCGAGCCGAGTCAATCTACAATTAACCATGGAGCGTTGGCCCGATATTCAATTTGCTGATACCCGTGAGAACATGTTGTTCGCGTGAGTTTCAGAGTTAAAAAATTACTTCAGCTGGTCCCAGATAAAGGACGTCGGAAAACGATTCTGGCTATTGCTTTGCCAATTATTGGCGGTATGCTCTCGCAAAATATTTTGAATCTGGTTGATACTGCTATGGTAGGGCATCTGGGTGATGTGGCGCTGGCGGCTTCAGGCTACGGTGGTTTCGCCAGTTATATGTCGGTTGCCTTTATCCTCGGCTTGTCTGCTGGAGTACAGGCGCTTGCAGCAAGAAGGCTGGGTGAAGGCAGAGACAGCGAAACGGCGATACCTCTAAATGGTGGCTTAATTTTAGTTATATTGCTGGGCTTGCCGCTGAGTATCATTTTATATCAGGCAGCTCCGTGGATAATGTCAATCCTGACGCCTGATCATGAGGTAGTTGCATACGCCACTCCTTATCTACAAATACGTTTATTGGCGATGGTTGCTATCGGCATGAATTTTTGTTTCCGCGGCTATCTCAGCGCTGTGCATATGACTCGTTACTATTTAATGACGATCGTCACCATGCACATAATTAATGTCACTTTAAACTGGGTGTTGATCTTTGGTCATTTGGGGTTCCCCGCTTATGGTGTTATCGGCGCAGCGATGGCTACCAGTATTTCCCTGGTTACAGGAACCTTTATTTATTTTGCGATTGCCTGGCGGATAGCGCATCACCACGGTTTTTTACATCGGATTCCGGATATCAATACTTTGTGGCAGCAAGTAAAGTTGTCTTTGCCAAATTCACTGCAACAGCTGATGTTCTCAGCCGGCTTGGTGATGCTGTTGTATATTCTCGGTCAAATTGGAACACCTGAAGTTGCAGCAGGTAATGTGCTAATGAATATCATGCTGGTCTCCATTCTCCCCGCAATGGGTTTGGGGATGGCAACCTCAACTCTCGTTGGTAATGCTCTGGGTAGAAAGGAGCCACATGATGCTCGGCGATGGGGCTGGAATGGAGCTATGCTGACGGGGATTTATGGTGCAAGTGTGATGCTAATCCTGGTTTTAATCGGTCACCCATTTTTAAGCATATTTTTAACCAATCAGGAAACGCTGGAACTTGCATATACCCCGCTTATGGTAAGTGCAGCGATAATTGCTATCGATTTAATGGGTATGGCACTGATGAGTGCATTGCTTGGGGCTGGGGATACGATGACCCCAATGCGTATTTCAATAATTGGTCAATGGTTGTTTTTTTTACCGCTTGCATGGCTGGTGGGACCTTATTTAGGTTATGGATTACTCGGTGTGTGGATGGTGCAAGCTGTCTATCGCCTGGCCCAGGCGCTGATGTTTATATTTGCCTGGCATAGAGGTGAATGGGAAACCATTAAACTCTGATCTTCCTTCAGGCCATAGCTAAGCTATGGTTTCCAGTCCTGCACGGTGCCATATTCAGGGATACTAGTGCAATATGCGGGCCAGAGCATGTAGAATGCCTGCAATAAATAAAATTCCTGGGGAATGCCTTCATGCTTGCAGATATTGGTTTTGGTTTGTTCGGCCTTGCGGTGCTTATTGGTATCGGGGTCGTGTTTTCAAATAACCGCAGTCAAATTAGTTGGCGCCTGGTTGGTGCTGGTGTATTACTGCAAATAATCTTTGCGCTGATTGTTATTTTGTCAGATGCCGGACGTAGCTTTTTCGAATCGATATCTAGAGTTTTTGTCACGGTTATAGGCTTTGCCATGCAAGGCGCCGAGTTTGTGTTTGGCGATCTGGCAAGGTATGACGGTAATCTGGGCTTTATTTTTGCGTTTCAGGTCTTACCCACAATTATTTTCTTTGCCTCGCTGATGGGTGTGCTCTATCACATTGGCTTTATGCAAAAGGTCGTTAAAGGCATGGCCTGGGTGATGTATAAGGCTATGAAAGTCTCTGGCGCCGAATCGCTATCGATTGCGGCTAATGTTTTTGTCGGGCAGACAGAGGCGCCATTAGTAGTGCGTCCATATATTGCCAAAATGACCCAATCGGAATTATTAACCATGATGGTGGGCGGTATGGCTACCATTGCTGGTGGGGTATTAGCAGCATATGTTGCCATGTTGGGTGGTGGCGATGAGGTGCAGCGTTTGTTTTATGCCAAGCACTTGTTATCGGCTAGCATTATGGCAGCTCCTGCTACTATTGTTATGGCAAAAATTTTGATCCCCGAAGTTGAGGAAAGTGTGACCCGGGGTGAAATAAAAATTCATGTAGAAAAAACTGCAACAAATGTTATCGAGGCAGCAGCTAATGGTGCAGCTGATGGAGTTAAGCTAGCACTTAACGTTGGTGGTATGTTGATGGCTTTCCTGGCTTTGATTGCAATGGTTAACTATCCATTAGGATGGCTTGGCGATATCACTGGTTTGGCGGAAATGATTGGTCAGCCTTTAAGCTTGTCATGGATGCTGGGCATGATCTTATCACCAATTGCATGGGTTATTGGTGTGCCGTGGCAAGATGCGGCCACAGTTGGTAGCTTAATTGGTGAGAAAGTGGTCGCCAATGAATTTGTTGCCTATGCTCATCTCAACGAGATTAAATCGGCGATGAGCGAGCATGCGGTTTTAATATCAACTTATGCCTTATGCGGGTTTGCTAATTTTTCTTCAATTGCAATTCAAATCGGTGGAATTGGTGGCATTGCACCTAATCGGCGCCCTGATTTGGCAAAATATGGTTTGCGTGCGGTTCTTGGTGGTACATTGGTTACCTTAATGACGGCGACAATTGCAGGAGTGCTGACTCAACTGGCAACATAAACAACTATTCTAGTTAGTTATAATGTATGTGTTGTCGCAAACCGGGTTTGCAATACGGCAGGGTATGCTGATATTATCTTTATGTCGCTTGGGAGCGGGATATGGATTTAACTAATAGTTTGGTTAAGGCCAAACAAAATGTTTTTAGAATTATTTTGATATCTGTTTTGTTGGTTTTTCTGGTGTCTTGTAGTGAACCAGTTGGAATGGATGCGCCATTTTCTAGTACTACAACTGAAGTCTACAATGAAACCATGAAAACGATTGAAAGTCAGGTCACTGCCGCGCAATTTCAAGAACTGAAAGGTGCAATAAATTACCTGAATATGAAATCGACAAATTTTTCAGGTCTTGAAGAGTTTCGGCAAAGTCTTGACAGTAGCACTGCTGCAAAAATCATAAAACAGGCAAATGACTTGAAGGCAAGCAAGCAAAAAGAAGCTTCGGGTTAGTTATTAGCTCTCAGTGCACACATAACTTATGAGTGAGCACTCACAGTTTAAACTGCTTGGCAGCCGGCGGTTTGCGCCGTTTTTCATAACCCAGTCTCTGGGTGCTCTTAATGATAATATTTTCAAGAACGCTCTGGCAGCTCTAATTGTCTTTCGTTCTGCCGAACTGGCAGTCTTAAATACGGACCAGTTAGTTAATCTTAGTGCCTTACTTTTTATTCTTCCCTTCTTCCTGTTTTCCGCATTGTTCGGGCAATTTGCTGATAAATTTGAAAAATCAGCCCAAATTCGTTTGATTAAGATTTTTGAAATTATCATTATGCTGTTGGCTACGGTAGGGTTTTATTATGACTCTCTGACGCTATTGTTAAGCGTACTTTTTTTGCTGGGTTTCCAGTCAACTACCTTTGGTCCGATTAAATACGGAATACTGCCGCAAATTTTACGTCGTGATGAGTTGATTGGTGGTAATGCGCTAACTGAGGCTGGTACATTTGTAGCAATTCTTGTAGGTACCATATTAGGTCCACAGCTTGCCGGTATTACAGCACAATGGCCTGTTTGGGTAGCATCGGTGTGTCTGCTGGTGGCAGTTTTGGGCTGGTTAGCGAGTAGATCAATACCTGTTATTCCAGCGACGGCCCCAGACCTCAAGCTTAACTGGAATATTATTTCAGAATCTTGGCGAAATTTAGGCTACCTAAAAAAACACCGGGTCGTGTTTAACAGTGTTTTAGGGATCTCCTGGTTTTGGTTTTTTGGGGCCACATTTTTAGTACAAATACCGAGTTTTACATACAATCTATTAGGCGGTGACAAACATCTGATGTCATTTTTGCTGGGCTTGTTTATTGTTGGTATTTCACTGGGTTCACTGCTTTGCGAAAAACTGTCCAGGCACCAGATAGAAATCGGCCTGGTGCCTTTAGGTAGTTTGGGACTGACTATTTTTGGTATAGATTTATACTTCGCCAGTCCAGAGACTGTTCAGCAGGTAGGTAATATAGCGGGCTTTTTTGGGCTTCCACACAGTGGTCGCATGGTGTTTGATCTCATCATGATAGGGGCATTTGGTGGGTTTTATACGGTACCGTTGTATGCTTTGATTCAGCAGCGAACCCCTGCTGAACATCGTTCAAGAGTCATCGCAGGAAATAATATAGTCAACGCTTTTCTGATGGTAATTTCAGCCGCAATGGCAATGGTTTTATTGGGCAATGTTGGCCTCAGTATCCGCGAGTTATTTCTGCTGACAGCAGTGCTCAATATCGTAGTGGCTCTGTATATCTTCACTGTAGTGCCAGAGTTTTTTATGCGGTTTATTGTTTGGCTGTTGATGAAAAGCATCTATCGAATTGAAGTAGTTGGACTTGAAAAAATCCCGACTGAAGGAGGCGTGATAGTTGCCTCAAACCATGTCAGCTTTATTGATCCATTTTTGCTTGGTGGCATAGTAACTCGACCACTGCGCTATGCAATGCATTACAAAATATATCGGCTTCCTGGTCTCAAATGGCTATTCCGGGCGGCCAGGGCATTTCCAATAGCCAGTAAACGGGAGAACCCTGAAATCCTGGCAGCAGCCTTTGATAGCATGCGCCAGGTTCTTGATGATGGTGATGTGCTGGGGATATTTCCAGAGGGTCATGTCACCCACGATGGGGAGATTGATGTATTTCAACGTGGTGTTGAAAAACTGGTAAGAGAAAACCCGGTACCAGTTGTACCGGTAGCCATCAGAAATCTTTGGGGCAGCCTGTTTTCACGTAAAGATGATGGCCTGAAGCGGCGCCCACGTAAATTCTGGGAGAAGATCGAAGTTATTATCGGTGATCCAATTCCAGCAGAAGAGCTGACTTCAGAACGGCTTGAGGCTGAAGTACGAAAACTTCGTGGAGATGTTCGCTAAGACAGTGAGTTTATTTTCCGGCTACCAGGATTAATCGATCTGAATCCAGATCGTATTCACAGCCATCGAGATCACCAAATATTTGAACTGTGGAAAAGCCGGCACTGAGCAATCTATCTTGTAGCTCTATCGCAGTATAAATGTTCAGACTAAAGCTGGCTCTATGTACCTGATCAGACGAAACCAGAGTCCATTCATTATCCAGACGGCTCATATTATCAAACAAGGTCGGCTCTTCAATCAGGAAGCCGGTGTCGCCCATTTCGCGCACAAGCATAGGTTCGTAATTGTGGATAATATATTCTTTGCCTGCGACATCAAGCACAAATTTGCCACCATCAGTCAATGATTGATAAACGTTTTCTAGTACTTTCTGATCATCACCATGGTTTTCAAAATAACCAAAAGAAGTCCACATGCTCAGAATCAGCTGAAAACTGTCAGGCCGAAGAAATTCGCGCATATCAGCACATATTATTTCAACATTTTGATTGAGTTTGTCGGCTTCCAGATTTTCTTTTAATCTACCAAGCAAGTAATTACTGGCATCCACGGCAGTAACCTTACACCCATGTTCAGCCAGCGGTAGTACATGCCGCCCTGGCCCACAGGCAAGATCGAGAACGGTATCTGGCCGAGTTCCTGTAAGCTGAAGAATCTGGGGTATCTGTGCTGCTGCAATTTCAAGTTGTTCTGCTGAGAACATGGCCGGATAAAACTCAAGCCATAACTGCTCATTCAGAAACCAGTCAGTATT
>CAXMRK010000041.1:0-3461 GCA_964195815.1 uncultured Acidimicrobiia bacterium
AAGAGTTAAGAGTTAAGAGTTAAGAGTTAAGAGTGGTGGACGACCCTTACACTATTTTGAAAAATTGAAGCAGCGTGCATCAACTAAAATCAAAAAAGCTAAAGGAGAATGACATGCACAGAAAAACTATGATTAAAGCAGTTTCGATTATGGAGATACTGGTCTGCACGACGTTGATCGGTTCAACAAGCTTTGCAGCTAACCCCATTGGTTAGTATGTGTCCACTGATAGGCATGGAGGCCCATGAAGCCGGAGAGTATTGATCATCTACGATGGATTCCCTGGATGTGATGGGGTGTTTATACTTCCTTAACTTTAACTAAATATGAGGTTATCGCTTTGAAAATAATGGTTATAAATCCGAACACCACAGCAGCAATGACGCAGCAGATGGAAGAAACCTGTAGCAAGCTTGTGGGTCCAGAGGTGGAGCTCCGCGTTTGTAATCCAACAAAGGGAGTGCCGAGTATTCAAGGTAGAGCCGATGGCATCGCAGCGGCTTATTATACGCTCGAACTGATCCGAAAGGCCGATAAGGAAGGGGTTGATGGTTTTGTTATCGCTTGTTTTGACGATACGGGATTGCAAGCAGCTCGGGAAGTTGCCAGTGGTCCTGTTGTAGGTATTGGCGAATCAGCCATGTCTGCGGCTTCTATACTTGGGGCAAAGTATTCCATCCTCACCAGCACACAGCGCTCTGTACAAATACTTGAAGAGAATGCTGATAATTATGGACTTTCAAAGCGCTGTCAAGGGATTCATGCAATCAATATCCCTGTTCTTGATCTTCACACTGAAAGCTCGTATGGGCTGGCCCTGGAGCGGTCAAGAAAAATTGTCGAACAGGATCATGCAGAATGCTTGGTTATGGGCTGCGGTGGCATGACACATTGGCAAGAACCTTTATCAAATGATCTGGGCATGCCCGTCATTGATGGTGTTGTTGTAGGATTAGGCCTAGTTGAAATCTTAGTGAGAATGAACCTTAAAACCAGCAAGGCCATTACCTATGCCTACCCGATTGAGGAGTAAGAAACACATGAAATCTAAAGTCATGTATTTAAAACCTATTAGGGGAATATTATGAGTGTACCAACAGATGTATTGGACAGCACTACAGCCATAGAGTCGCATGAAAAGGCATATGGGGAAGAATCTCTCGCACCACAAGATGCACGGATTATGGACCGATGGTCCTACTTTTTTGCATGGCTCGGAGGGTGCGTATCAATTGGTACCTTTACTGCGGGCTCATCACTCGTTGGCACTTTAAATTTATTGCAAACTGGCATCGCTATTGCCATAGGCTGTTTTATCATTGGTGTTTTCCTTGCCATTAACGGTGCAGCGGGGCATAAATACGGAATTCCGTTCATGGTGCAAGCCAGGAGTGCCTTCGGCTTTTCTGGTACGCGTTTACCTGGCTTAATCCGAGCCGTTCCAGCACTTGTCTGGTTCGGTTTTCAAAGTTGGATTGGCGCAGGAGCCCTTAATACCTGTTCTGAAGTGCTATTCGGCTGGAGTAATATCTGGGTCTTTTTTATTGTCTTTCAATTCTTGCAAATCGGCTTATCTTTATTGGGTTTTCACGGTATAAAATGGCTTGAAAACATAGGCAGCTTCTTCATCATTGCGTGCTTGATTTACATGTTTACCAGTGTACTCAATAAGTACGGTGATGTACTCGGTGACAAACTTTTTAATATCCAGGGTACCTGGGGTATTGAATTCTGGGGTGCCACCATGTTGTTCCTTGGTATCTACAGCACCATGATGCTCAATGTAAGTGACTATTCTCGCGAGCTGCACAAAGACACTAAGCGTGGAATATTAACGACCATCTACTCTATGTCCATCTTGCCGGCTACTTTGTTTATGGGTTTGATTGGCATAATGGTATCTAGTGCGACGGGAACCATGGATCCTATCGAAGTTTTCTCGAGTGCTGTAGATAACAAAGTATTACTGGTCACAACTTTATTATTCATTGCCTTTGCGCAAGTCACGACCAATATTCTCAACAATGTTGTACCGCCAACTTACGTAATGATGGATATGTTTAAATTTTCCTTCAAAAAGTCTTCGGTAATTACAGGCTTGTTGGCTTTTGCCACTTGCCCTTGGTTATTGGTTAGCCCTGATTCAGCTGAAGGTTTGACAATGTTCATCAAAACCTACTCAGCGTTTATCGGTCCCATTGTTGCTGTTTTAATTGTTGATTATTACTGGATTCGTAATCGTACATTAGATGTTGATCGGTATTACGATGAAAACGGTGATTATTCGGGTATAAATTGGGCGGGTGTTACTGCTGTTCTAATAGGTGTACCGGTAGCCCTTTATTTCTCTCAAATTTCTTTTTACGCTAGCTTATTGCCTGCCGGTATCAGTTATTACCTTCTGATGAAGAACAACTTCGCCGGTTGCGCGCGCTTCGCCAAATAAGCAGGCTAAGATGTACGCCACAGGGCTGTGGGAATTTGCCCTGTGACGTCCTTATATTAAAATGTAGTTAAGAGCGAAGAACTAGCAGTCAATCGGTCATTTCCCGCATTCTTCAACAGCTTTGAAAGGCACTGTTTTATTGGTCGTGAAGTTCAGGTGTTCAATTAATTGGAAATGTACAGGCCGGTATAGTATGCCTGCAGAACCAAATACAAACTAAGATGAGGTATTCTAATTATGGATAATTATCCGAGAGACATGGTGGGCTATGGACGTACCCCTCCGCACCCAGAGTGGCCAGGACAAGCTCGTATCGCAGTTCAGTTCGTGCTCAATTACGAGGAGGGTAGCGAAAACTGCGTGCTACACGGTGACGAGGAATCAGAGCGGTTTCTGTCAGAGATCGTCGGCGCAGAAGCCTACCGTGCTCGCCACATGAGCATGGAATCCATCTACGAATATGGCTCACGGGCGGGCGTCTGGCGAGTGCTGCGGGAGTTTGAGCGCCGCGGATTACCGCTGACCATATTTGGCGTAGCGATGGCACTTGAGCGCAATCCGGAAGCGACCGCTGCGTTTGTAGAATTAGGCCACGAGATCGCCGCCCACGGTTGGCGCTGGCTGCACTACCAGGACATGGATGAGGAGGCTGAACGGGCACATCTGCAAAAGGCTGTGGAGACAATTGAGCGACTGACTGGGGAACCGCCGCTGGGCTGGTATACCGGAAGGGACAGTCCAAACACACGCCGCCTGGTAGCAGACCATGGAGGTTTTTTGTACGACTCGGACTATTACGGGGACGATCTGCCGTTCTGGCATGTCGTGGAAAAGAGTAATGGTGAACAGCAGCCGCAACTCATCGTGCCCTATACGCTGGATACCAACGATATGCGTTTTGCTACCCCGCAAGGGTTCAATACGGGCGAGCATTTTTTCACTTACCTGCGCGACGCCTTCGATGTTTTATATGAGGAGGGTGCAGAGAGTCCAAAGATGCTATCAGTAGGGCTAC
>CAXMRK010000042.1:0-2886 GCA_964195815.1 uncultured Acidimicrobiia bacterium
TTCAACTTTTTCAAACTGATGCTGACGAATCATTCCCCGGGTATCACGTCCATAGGAGCCTGCCTCACGGCGAAAACAAGGTGTTAGAGCTGTCATCTGCAGAGGTAACTCATCTGCTTTCAGAATCTCTCCTGCCACCAGATTGGTCATCGGCACTTCGGATGTTGGTATTAGGTAACGCGGTATTTCATCAGTTGTAATAAAGGCATCATCTGCAAATTTAGGTAACTGTCCAGTTCCAAACATGGCATCTGGTCCGACCATATAAGGCACATACACTTCAGTGTAGCCATGTTCGAGGGTATGAGTATCTAACATAAACTGGGCCAGTGCCCGATGCAGTCTGGCAATACCACCACTTAGCAAAGTAAAACGAGAACCGGATAATTTAGCCGCCGCTTCCGCATCCATTTCGCCTAACTGAGCACCGAGATCAACATGATCCAGTACTGTAAAATCATATTTACCGGGTTCTCCCCATCTGCGAATTTCCTGATTGTCATTCTCGTCTTTACCCTCAGGCACAGATGCATCAGGAATATTTGGTAGTCCAGTCAGTATGTTCCTCTGCTGCTCCAGGATTAGCTGTTCGGATTGCTCTGCTTCTTTCAGTGCATTCCCCAGAGTCGCCACGGCTGCTAACAAGGGCTGAATATCTTCACCATTGGCTTTCGCATGGCCAATTGATTTTGAGCGTTCATTACGTTGCTGTTGGAGTTCCTGAACTTTGATCTGTATGACTTTGCGTTGATCTTCCAACTGCTGGTAAGCATCTACATCGAGAATGTAGCCACGGCGTTTTAAACCTGCCGCTACCTGATTAATGTCCTGACGTAATAATTGAGGGTCGAGCATGATTCGTTTCCGTATAAATTATTGAATAAATTGAATCTGCATATTTTACCTCAGAGTGAGGCTTAGGAGCCTGTCGGATTTAACATGATCTACTCCGGAAAATCCGAGTTTGGCCAAATTTTCCGCTCTTTTGCGTCAAATATCGGTGCTATGCTCCTTAAAAGATCGATAAATCTGACTCAAATCGGCTTTCCCTCGCTACGATCGGTCAAACCCGACAGGCTCCTAGGAACCTCTGAATTACTCTGAATCTGATATTTGGGGACCAGCTAAGAATATTTACTCAAATCAGAACCGGGTTGCTAGAATCCATGAATCAAGCGCCCACTTTCGTGACCAATATAGACAGCCATTAAGGTACCAATGAGGGTCACAACTATATTGATCATAGCTTTTGAAATCTCACCGGTTTGCATCAGCACCAAAGTCTCCATCGAAAATGCGGAAAACGTGGTAAACCCGCCTAATACACCAGTGACTAAAGCAAGTCGTACAAACTCATTGCCGGAACCATCATGTGGCACCCAATTGAGGATATACCCAATTAATAAAGAGCCGACAACATTTACCAGCATGGTGCTGTAGTGCTGGTCTTTAAACCAACTGGATGTCATAACCGCAGCCGAATAGCGCATAACAGCACCAATTGCTCCCCCAGCAGCTACAGTCGATACCTTAAGTAAAAGTGTATTCATTGTGTGCCTATTTCAGCATCCACTAGCGACATGTCTCCGATAATATCAACACCCTGTGGTGGTTCAAAGGTGTAAATATCAGTGTCTATTTCACTATTTATTTGCTGCTGAGTGAATTGAATTTCTGTCCGTTGGCCAAAACTATCTTCGAGCACCAGCATTACTGGCATGCTGTTAGCTAAACCGATCAATAACCGCTGAAAAGAAGAATCTTTATCTTTAGGAGTTAAGGATAATAATGACAAGCCTTCAGATTCACCTAACTCGGCAACTGTGTAATGTTGATCCAGTGAGTCTGGCTGTAATAATAGTAAAGCTGGTGACTCAGCTACAGTTTGCGGTTGAGTCTTTACCGAGACCTGCTCAAGCTCAACATCGTGTATCCAGATTTTTTCTCCGTCACCGATAATCTGTTGCGGGAAATCACCCACATAATCCCAGCGAAACAAATTAGGACGAGACAAACTAAATTGCCCACTTACGACTTCACCAGCATGACCATTGGAATTAATAATCGTCTGTTCGAAACTGGCACTGAAACTGCATAATTCTTTGGCAAACACCTGCAATTGCTGGAAAGCACTCATCTGCACCGCAGTTTCTTCACTTTCAACAGCAAAAGTTAGCGGCACAAAAAACACCATTAATAAACACAATAATGAAAGCTTTCTGATCATATCAATCCTCCGGAGGTGGTGGTGCTAGGACCTCACGGGCGCCATTATGTTCAGGTGGAGTGACTACTCCAGATGCTTCCATATCTTCAATTATCCGCGCTGCGCGGTTATAACCAATGCGTAATTGACGCTGCACGCTTGAAATTGATGCTTTCCGTGTCCGCGTAACAAAGGCTACCGCTTGATCATAAAGTTCATCCGTGTCACTTGGGGGATCTTCTGGAATTCCGGATGCGCTAATTAATTGCCCATCGGAAGTTAACTGGGTGTCATTCAAAACTTCTTCAATATATTCAGGAGAGCCATGCGTGCGTAAGTACTTTGCGACTGCATTCACTTCATGATCATCGACAAATGCGCCATGAATTCGATCCGGTATCGCCATTCCTGGAGGTAAAAACAACATGTCGCCATGTCCTAGCAATTGTTCTGCGCCACCCATATCCAGAATGGTTCTGGAATCAATTCTGGAAGAAACCTGGAATGCCATACGGGTTGGAATATTGGCCTTAATCAAACCAGTAATCACATCAACAGATGGCCGTTGAGTTGCCAAAATTAAATGGATACCCGCAGCTCTGGCTTTTTGAGCTAAACGAGCGATCAACTCTTCAACTTTTTTACCAACAACCATCATCATATCAGCAAATTCATCCACC
>CAXMRK010000043.1:0-6149 GCA_964195815.1 uncultured Acidimicrobiia bacterium
TGCTTCGACTCTAGTGATTTTAGCTTTGTAGATGTTGCCTTTCTTTTGGTCGGCAGAAGGGACTTCGATATCCAGATCAAGCAAATGTTGACCATTTGCGATTGCTACGCGCAGCTCTTCTGGCTGTGTAGCATTAATTAACATACGTTTCATTTTAGCGTGTTCCTCGGGTTTTCCCGGAGCAGAACACCAAATTAACAGCGCAAGTGGCTGTTTATCTGAATGAAATATCAACAGTATCAGAGCCGGAGGTTGTCCTCATCAGGCAATGATTTCTGTGACATTTCTTAATTAACACTGCATTTATTGATTTTTGCACTGTTATTAAATATTTCCCTGAAATCAGAATACTGCTCCAGGAACACCGCTATTTGTAATTTGATAAAACCGCTATTCATTCGGTTCTACCTGCAAGGGATGTAGTATCATCGCTTGCTGAATTGGTTTTGCATCGAAACACATTGGTGGTTTCAGATGCCTGATGCCGGAAGATAACCGCAATGTTTTAGTTGTAGAGGCGGTCTCGGCTTATTGTATTTTTAACGGCCTGTCAGGCCGTCTAGATACGACTATTTATTGTGTTCTTAGTTCAAATTGGCTGGTGGATTTATTTGATCCGGTAGCTGCAATAAAACACAAATAAAGAATAATGTTCAAGAGAATTTTCTCATTCCCATGAACTGCTGGATTATAATGTGTAGAACAAATATATTCAATAGCTTACAGGACATTTTTCATGCAGCAGAATAGTCGTACAGTTCCAGTACCGGAGAGCCGAGATGGTCAACGCCTGGATAATTTCTTGCTGCGAGAAATGAAGGGTTTGCCTCGATCTGCTCTGTATCGATTGATCAGAACGGGTCAAGTCAGAGTAAATAGTAAGCGAGCTAAACCAACTCAAAAGCTAGTTACTGGAGATAAAGTAAGAATTCCACCCGCGCATTTATCAGAAAAATCCCTGGCAGTACCACCGCAGGCTGTGATCAGTCTGATTAGAGATTCAGTGTTATTTAATGCTGATGATTTACTGGTTTTAAATAAACCCCCAGGTTTATCTGTGCATGGCGGAAGTGGTCTTAACTGGGGGCTGATAGATGCTGCCAGGTTAGCTTTTTCAGAGCCAGAGCTTGATCTTGCACACAGGCTTGACCGCGACACATCAGGTTGCCTGGTGTTAGGAAGAAATAGAGACAGTCTGAACAGAGTGCAAGATTTGCTAAAAACATCGGCTATGCATAAGTCCTATTTGGCTCTGGTTTTAGGCAACATGGAGAAGAACAAAATCGAGGTCAATGAACCACTGTGTAAAGCTCAGGGCAGGGGTGGAGAGCGGATAGTAATAGTTGATCACCAACAAGGCAAACAAGCACATTCAATCTTTACTCGTTTGCAAAGTTACCAGCATGCCGATTATGTTGAAGTTCAAATAACTACCGGAAGAACCCATCAAATACGTGTGCATGCACAGTTTTTAGGTCATCAAATTGCTGGTGACACTAAATATGGCGATAAAGAGTTCAACAAGGAATGTCGCAAGTTGGGATTAAAGAACTTGTTTTTACACGCCCAACGTTTAGATATTCCACTGGCTAATGGCGATATGCTACCCATAACCGCACCACTTCCTGAAAATCTACGTGAAGTGCTCGACAAATTAGCGGTTTAAGGGTCTAATTTCCACCATGTATCAGCCTCTGTCATTATTCGTTGGTTTACGCTACTTGCGGGCCAAACGTAAAAACCACTTCATTTCGTTTATCTCACTGATTTCCATTTTGGGGATTGCTTTGGGTGTAACGGCTTTAATTACTGTGCTTTCAGTTATGAATGGTTTTGAAAAAGAAATCCGTCAGCGCATTCTTGGAATGGTTTCCCATGCTGTCATTACTCCCTGGAATGGTGAGTTAAGCAATTGGCAGCAGGTAGTTGAAAAAGCTAGAGAGCATCCTGAAGTAATAGGAGCAGCGCCATACATTGAACGTGAAACAATGATTCAGGGTAGGGCGGTTGCCGGCTCTTTGATTCGTGGTATTGAACCGCAGCTCGAAGCAAGTGTGTCTGATATCGGTGAACACATGCTTGAAGGCAGTCTCAATGATTTAGTTTCAGGTCAATATCAAATATTACTTGGAACTGGACTGGCGCGGCGTCTTGGTGCTCATCTGGGTGACAAGGTGACTGTGTATGCGCCAGAACTCAGGGCAACACCTGTAGGCGTGATTCCACCAATGCGGCGTTTTACAGTCGTTGGGATATTTGAAATTGGTGTTTCTGAATACGATACTTCGCTGGCTATTATCCATCTCCAGGATGCAGGCAAACTTTTTCGACTGGGCAATAGTGCTGGTGGAATTCGGCTTAAACTGGAAGACCTTTATAAAGCCTGGGATGTGGGCCAGGAAGTGGCCACTGAACTAGACGGTTTATATCAAGTACGTGACTGGACCCAGCAGCATTCCAATTATTTCCGCGCTGTTAAGACGGAAAAATCCGTCATGTTTATCATCCTTTTTCTGATTGTAGCTGTGGCTGCATTCAATATAATTTCAACTCTAGTAATGGTTGTCACTGATAAGCAGTCGGATATTGCCATTCTTAAAACGATGGGCACATCATCCGGGACGATAATGCGGATATTTATGATTCAAGGAACATTGATAGGCATCGTTGGTACGCTCCTGGGCGTGGTTGGCGGTGTTGCCCTGGCTCTAAATATTGCCAGTGTCGTGCCATGGATCGAACAAATAGCTGGTTTTGATTTGCTCCCTGCTGAAATCTATTACATCAGTGACTTGCCTTCTGATTTGCAATGGCCGGATGTTTATAAATTTGCGAGTTTGTCACTAATCATGTCGATTTTATCCACTATATACCCGGCCTGGAAGGCGGGCAGGGTCCATCCGGCAGAGGCTTTGAGCTATGAATGAGCACAAAGTTAAGCAACTGGTTTTATCCTGTGTTGGAATAAGTAAATCGTATCGTCAGGGTAGTGAAAAGTTAACTGTCCTTGATGGGGTTGATCTGGAGATATCTGCAGCTGAAAATATAGCTATCCTTGGTGCTTCGGGTACTGGTAAAAGTACTTTGTTACATATCCTTGGTGGTTTGGATGAACCCAATGCTGGTGAAGTCATCATTGCGGGAAAATCGCTATGGCAGCAATCGGCTACTAAGCGAGAAAAGTTACGTAATCAACAGCTGGGATTTATCTACCAATTTCATCATCTTTTACCAGAGTTCACTGCTCTGGAAAATGTTGCAATGCCATTGCTCATCCGTGGTGAAAAAGCGGACCAAGCTGCCAGCATCGCAGCGTCTCAATTAGAGGCGGTGGGTCTTGGGCAGCGACTCAATCATAAACCAGGAGAGCTTTCTGGAGGTGAACGTCAACGAGCAGCAGTTGCGCGCGCCTTAGCAGGCCAGCCAGCAATAATTTTGGGTGATGAACCAACTGGCAACCTTGACCAAATGAATGCATCCCTAGTCTGGGATTTGATGCTAGATTTAAACCGCGTAAATAAAACCTCCCTGGTGTTAGTTACCCATGATCCCAAACTTGCAAATCGTATGGACAAACTTTATGAGCTCAACCAGGGGAAACTAATCCCCGTCTAATGGGGTGCACAAGGGGGCATGGGGGCAACAAACAACAGTAGAGCAATTACTGATAGCCCCGGCAGTATCTCAATTCTGGCTGTGAGTTTGGCATATCTTGCTGGTACTGTTTTAGTTCTATATCTTCCCCGCTTACCGGATTTTGAATTTGAATTTCTGCTCCCGATAATTGCTGTTTTACTGGGGCACATAGCCAAGCGCAAGAATGTGCTTAGAATAGCTTCTGTCTTTATCAGTTTATTACTAGCCGTCAGCGTTAGTCTTTACCAGGCAAAAAGAACCCAGGCTGATCAATTGGATGCTTCGCTTACAGGGCAAACCACAATTGTTCAGGGCTGGGTTATTTCGCTTCCCAAGATTACAAAAACATCAGCTAAATATGCTAAGGCTAAGGCTTCTCAATTAGAGCAAAATGCAGAATTTTTATTTGAACCCACTGAAACCAGCTTAAATCTACCAGCCAAGTTTCGAGTCAACTGGTATCGAAACGCTCCGTCAATAGCTGCAGCAGAAAAATGGCAATTACAGCTACGCTTGAAACCGCCGCGCGGTAAGTTGAATTTTCAGGGCTTTGATTATGAGCGTTGGTTGTTTCGGCAGAATATTGGTGGATTAGCCAGTGTTGTAGCTGGACATCGGCTCGAATCGGCGGATGTTACCCTGGATTTACAGTCTCTTAGCTGGCGACAACAGCTATTAACACAAATTGAGACTTTAACAAGTAACAATAGCCAGCAGGCAAATGCCTTAATTCGCGCATTGGGTGTTGCAGATAAATCGGCAATCAATCAATCTACAAGAGATTTATTTGCCCGCACGGGTACTGCTCACTTATTAGCTATCTCGGGTTTGCATATTGGTCTGGTAAGTATTGTTGGCGTGCAGTTAGGTCGTCTTTTTCTAAGCATGCTTGGTTTTTTGCTCCCTGGAGTTGCCAGTAAACTCACGGCTAAATTATCGCGGCAACGCCTGGTGCTTATACCCGCGTTATTGCTCGCATTACTATATGCCACTCTTGCAGGCTGGACACTACCAACACAAAGAGCCGTGCTGATGCTAATTGTGATTTTTGTGGGCTTCTGGTTCAGACATAAAATAAACCCCTGGCAGGCATGGTCGCTGGCACTTTTATTGGTTTTAATGCTGGATCCATTTTCTGTTCTGGATGGTGGGTTCTGGCTCTCATTCACAGCAGTTGCTTGTCTAATTTTCTTTCTTTCGGGGACTGCTTTTAAAAATCGAATCAGGTCTGTGCTGTGGGCACAATGGGTGGTTGTAATTGGCTTGTTACCACTGACGATACTGTTATTTTCCAGAATCCCACTGGCGTCTATGCCAGGCAATATTGTTGCCATACCACTGACGGGGATGTTGCTAGTGCCTCTTATATTGTTAGCGTTGTTGTTTGCTACTGTATTTCCGGTTTTATCTTCAGCTCTGTTGACTGCCATTGCCTGGTTACTGGAGCGGTTAATTAGTTATTTGGTCTGGCTCGATCACTATGTCCCAGCAATTGATATCCATCTTGGGGTTACGGATAGTTGGCTTATCAGTTTGTCCGCTTGTTCTGCGTTGCTGGTATTACTTCCCAGAGGTGTTCCAAAATATGCATTGGCATTACTTTTTTTAATACCACTTGCGATACCCTATCGTAGTCTTGTCTCCAATTCGATGCGTGTTGAGGTATTGGATGTTGGTCAGGGCCTGGCAGTATTGGTCGAGACACAAAAGGACTTGATGTTATATGACAGTGGCCCGGGTGATGGTCGTGGTCGGGATGTTGTTTCTTCAGTTTTAGAGCCCGCGATTAAGGCAACTGGCCGCCGGTTATCAACCATCATTATTTCACATGGTGATAGTGACCATTCTGGAGGGCTTCAGAGTCTACAGAAAAGCTACCCAAACGCAGAGTATTATCTGAATCAACCTATTGTTAAAGGTGCCCGTGATTGTGATAGCAAACAGCTAGTAGCCTGGGGCGATGATTCAGTTTTCACCGCAACGATATTACACCCTAACCCGGAGCTGCCATATTTGGGTAACGACAGTTCATGTGTCCTATTGATGCGCTTTAAGCAGCACAATATTTTATTGACCGGTGATATTAGTCAGGTCATTGAGCAGCGCTTACTGCGAGTTTATCCGAACCTGCGGGCAAGTTTAATCCTGGTGCCACATCACGGTTCTAAGAGTTCATCATCCGCAGCATTTATAGAAAAGATAAACCCCGAAATAGCAGTGATATCAAGCGGCTTTGGAAATCGCTTTAATTTACCTGCAAATGAGGTTGTAGAGAAATATATAAAAGCGAAGACTGAGCTTTATGATACCGCACGTTGCGGGGCAGTCAGAGTAACGTTTTTCACAGATAAACAGTTACCAGAGGTTAACTATGCCAGGTCTATTCGGCAATCCATTTGGCGCCAATCTGCAAGTAGTTGTTAAGCCTATGGTTTCACTTTCATATAACTTTTGGGTCAATGGTAATATGCAATACTGGTTTGTATAGTTTAAAATTCAGATCTGTATCTTAA
>CAXMRK010000044.1:0-9441 GCA_964195815.1 uncultured Acidimicrobiia bacterium
CAGCTTCATGGAAAGTAGAGGGTATTGGTGAGGACTTTTTGCCTGATATTTCCGATTTTAGCAGGGTACAGAAAGCCTATGCAATTAGCGATATTGAAAGCTTTCATACGGTTCGTGAGTTGCTACATCATGAAGGTATCATGGCGGGATCTTCCACCGGTACACTACTGGCAGCTGCCTTACAGTATTGTCGAGAGCAAACAGAGCCTAAAAAGGTGTTAACACTGGCTGCTGACACGGGTAACCGCTATTTAAGTAAAGTGTATAGTGATCGTTGGATGCGTGAACAAGGGTTAATGGAAACCCCGTATTTTGGTGATCTGCGCGATCTTATAGCGCGCCCCTGGGACGCTAAGGAAACTGTTGTTGTTGGACCAAAAGAACCATTAGCCAATGCGTTTGGCCGCATGCGTTTATATGACGTTTCACAGTTGCCAGTAATGGAAGGTAGCGAACTGGTTGGCCTGATTACCGATGAAGATATGTTGAATGCAATTCACAATGGTAAATTGGACTTTAGTGATAATGTTGAAGCAGCAATGGTTAAAGACTTGATGACAGTTTCACTGCAGTCTGAGTGGCGTGAACTGGCTAAACCATTAGCCGATGGAGTGGTAGTTGTTGTAAAAGATGGGAATCAGTTTATCGGTTTGATTACGCGTATTGATTTCCTTGGTTGGTTATCAAAAAATCCATCAGAATAAAATTTCAAAATTTGAATCAGGATTAAATAATGAGCAAGGACAAAAATTTAAAGTTGGCAACTCGGGTCATACACGCTGGCCAATCACCGGATCCCTCCACTGGGGCGGTAATGATGCCGATATATGCAACTTCAACCTATGCGCAGAAATCTCCGGGTGATCATCAAGGCTATGAATATTCGCGCTCACAAAATCCCACCAGAATGGCATATGAACGCTGCATTGCCGATCTCGAAGACGGTCAAGCAGGTTTCGCCTTTGCATCTGGGATGGCAGCTAGTGCGACGGTATTGGAGGTTCTAGATCAAGGTGATCATGTACTGGCAATGGATGACCTCTATGGTGGCACTTACCGTTTATTTGAGTTAGTCCGTACCCGTTCAGCCGGTCTTGAGTTTGATTTTGCCGATCTGTCAGATCTGGATCTCTTGCGCTCGTTGATTAAACCCAATACACGCATGATCTGGCTGGAATCACCCACTAACCCAATGCTTAAATTGGTCGATATTGTAGCGATTTCAGAAATAGCAAAAGAGATCGATGCGATACTGGTGGTGGATAATACTTTTGCGACACCATTGCTGCAGCAACCTCTAAATCTAGGTGCAGATATTGTCGTGCACTCAGCTACAAAGTACCTCAATGGCCACTCTGACATGGTAGGTGGGATTGCCGTTGTTGGAGATAATCCTGAATTGATCGAAAAAGTGGCTTATCTGCAGAATGCTGCAGGTGCAGTAGCGGGTCCTTTTGACAGTTTTCTGGCATTGCGGGGCTTAAAAACCTTATCGTTGCGAATGCGAGCGCACTGTGAAAATGCTGCTATTATTGCCGACTGGTTATATGCCGATGGTCGCGTTAAACGCATTATCTATCCTGGTTTGGAACAGCATCCACAGCACGCTCTGGCTATGCGACAGATGAATAATAAAGGCGGTGGCATTGTCAGCATAGAGCTTGAAGGTGGGCTGGCTGGAGCGAGTCGGTTCCTTGAGAATTTAAAGTTATTCACACTGGCGGAAAGTCTGGGTGGTGTTGAAAGCCTGGCTAATCATCCTGCAATAATGACCCATGCAACAGTGCCCATCGAGATTCGTGAGAAGTTGGGTGTCACTGATGGTCTGGTCAGACTATCTGTTGGTGTCGAAGATGTAGGTGACTTGATTGAAGATCTGGATCAGGCCCTGGCAATCTAATTTATAAATAAAAGAGAAAATTCAATGAAGAAATTTTTGCTGTTAATCGTATTGCTTGTTTTTTGTTTAAACGCCAATGCTCAGAAGAAAAGTCTAAAAGATATCGTCAGCGAACATCAATTAGAAAATGGTATGCGATTTCTTATGGTGCAGCGTGATGGTGCTCCAATGATATCCGCTGGTTGGGTTGCTCATGTAGGTGCGGCTAATGAACGCCCTGGTATAACCGGGATTTCACATCTTTTTGAGCACATGATGTTTAAAGGTACACACACGATAGGTGTTAGCGACCCGGCGCTGGATGATAGCCTCCGCGCTGAGCTTGATGATCTGCGCCAGCAAATGTTTGTACTAGAGCGCGATAATCGCTTGAAAGTACGCACAGGACAAGCTGAGTCAATGGCCGATCCCGAGCTTCAAAGTGATGCAATGATGGCATTACAGACGCGTTTCGATGCGGTGATCGAAAAACAGCGAGCCAATATTATTAAAGACCAGTTCGATCAAATATATACCGAGCAGGGCGCAACCGGTATGAATGCTTTTACCAATGAGGATATGACGGTCTATTTTCTCCGGGTTCCGGCAAATAAGTTAGAGTTATGGTTCTGGATGGAAAGTGATCGGCTCTCTGATCCGGTTTTTCGTGAGTTCTATTCTGAACGTGATGTTGTTTATGAAGAACGTCGAATGCGGACGGAATCCACCCCAACGGGTGTACAAAATGAAGTTTACAATTCAATGTTCTGGCGCGGTCACCCCTATGGCTGGCCAGTGGTCGGTTGGCCCAGTGATATTGCTGCTATAACCCGCGAGCAGGCTGAAAATTATTTTGATGTTTACTATGCGCCAAATAATTTAACCGCAGTGTTAGTCGGAGATTTTGATCAGCAGCAGGCACTGAAATGGGCAAATCAGTATTTTGCCCAGATTCCACGAGGTAAACAGTCACCGCCAGATGTGGTGACTTTACATATGCCGCTGAGTGGCTCTTTTGAATATCGAGCTGAAGTTGATGCGCCTCCGAGCACAACACTATCATTTCATACCACGGCTTTCGCCGGCAAAGATCATCCAGCGTTGATGGTGTTAGCAGAAGTAATGAACGGTAAGACCGGTCGTTTACACAAGAGATTGGTGCTCAAAGAACAGCTTGCTACATCAGCGTCTGCTTCTGAAGACTCACGTAAATACGATGGTATTTTCGAATTGCGTGCGAGTGGAAAATCCGCTGTTGATCCTGCAAAATTAAAAACAATATTGTTGGATGAGGTAACGAAAATTCAAGCGCAAGGCATTACTGAATATGAGCTGGAAAAAGTTCGGAACAATCTGGCAGCTGATAATTTTAGGCGTCTCGAAGATAACTTCTATCTCGCCATTCAATTGCTCTATTACGATGGTTTACGTGACTGGTCCAGTATGGAAACTTTATTTGATCGGGTCGCTAAAGTCAGTCGCGCCGATGTACAGCGTGTGGCAGAGAAATATTTACAAAGCGACAATATGGGCAGCAAACACTTTACCCGCAAACAGGGTGGTGAACCGGAAGATCCAGTTTTGGCTGAATTTAATCAGCAGCAAAAGCAAATGCTTAAACAGATGCAGACACAGTTGAATTCCATGCCAGCAGAAAAACAAAATGCTATGTTGGAAAAATTGGAATCTATGCGCGCGCAAGCTGCGCCGGAAATGCAAGCTGTAATCGATTATGTTATTCAGCAGCAGGGCAAATGAGATGCAGATGATGAAAATGAATAAATTCGTTACCTTAGCTACCGTCGGATTGATGGTATCTGCCTGTGCCAGCCAATCACCACAGACCATGAGTGCTACTGAGCAGACGCGTCAAGGGTTGGTCTCTCATCCCACCGATCTTGAATTTGCAGATCGGCAGATTTTAATTCCAGATGCTGCAGACTATCGCTATCAGCTTGATAATGGCAATGGTGCATACATTGTTCCAGACCACTCTTTGCCCCTGGTTGCCATTAATGTACGATCTCGTGCCGGTAATTATTTACTGGGTAAAAGTGATGCCGGACTGGCTGGATTAACGGCTAGCATGATGCGTGATGGTGGTACCCGACAAATGAGCCCTGAGGAACTGGATGAAAAATTGGAGTTTCTGGCAAGCTCAGTGTCTGTTTCCATCGGCGGTACATCTTCTGCTGCAGGCATGAACAGTCTGTCTGAAAACCTTGATGAAAGTCTAGATTTGTTATTTGCTGTAATTGCCGAGCCACGTTTTGATAAAACGCGTCTGGAAATCAAAAAAAATCAGTTTATTGAAGGCATGAAGCGCCGCAATGACGACACTCGCAATATTGAAGGTCGGGTTTTTAGTGAACTCCGTTTTGGTGAGGATAGTTATAGAAATAATGCCGCTACCCAAGCTCAGGTAGATGCGATAACTCCACAACGAATGAAAGCGTTGGCCGCAAAAATTTTCGCTTCTCCCAATCTGGTCATTAGTGTGAATGGAGATGTTGATCCTGACAGAATTGTGGTTGCTTTGAACAAGCAGCTCATGCGTCTACAAAAAGACCTTAAGTTGCCTGCAGTACCAACGCATGCACAAGCAGCGGCACCAGGACTATACGGCGTTGATAAAGATGATGTGACTCAAACCCGGGTGCGGATGTTCCACCCAGGTCCGCGTCGTGGTGATCCACAGGAGTTTGATATTAAAGTGATGAACGATATTCTTGGTGGAGGCGGTTTTACCTCAAGAATAACTAAGCGGATTCGAAGTGATGAGGGTCTTGCATATTCGGCCGGAAGCGCCTACCGACTTGGGGTTTACTACCCGGGTATGTTTATGGTTTATTTCCAGTCAAAGAATCCGTCTGTTCCAGAAGCTGTAAAAATTGCTTTAGAAGAAATAACCAAAATCCAGGCTGCACAAGTTAGTGAACAAGAACTAAATACAGCCAGGCAGGCTGTTATTTCGGTTCTCAATGAGCGCTATTCAAATGCGGCCAGGAAAGCAGCTGCCTTCGCTGGCGATGATATTTCCGGGACACCCGTAAATTATTGGCGTGATTACGAAAAGCATGTTGCTGCAGTAACTATCGCAGATGTGCAGAAAGCAGCTCAACAACACTTGCATGCTGATGAGCTACGTATCCTGGTAACCGGAAAGCTTTCGGAAGCAGGAAATGGCGACGGCGAACATGGCAGTATTGAAGCAGTGACGGGCTTAAAAATGCAGCAGATTCCGTTGAAAGACCCGCTGACATTGGAACCACTACCATTACGAAATCCCTGATTTAACTGTTGGTGTCTCTGGGTGATTTGAAGGCGCAGCTACTAGATGCAATTTGTAGTTAATGGCTAGCCTACTTAACAAGAAGTGGACTGTGGCAGCTGTATGCTTCAGTCGCGTCCGCAAGGAGTTTTATGAGGCTTTCTAAGTAACGTATGGTCTTCAGTTCTCCGATTTTCTTATTTGGTTTTTTGCCAGTGGTGATCCTGGCTTATTACCTGTCACCAAGACCAGTAAAAAATATTACGCTGTTGTTGTGTAGTTTATTTTTCTATGCCTGGGGTGAAGTTTTTTATCTTGCAGTAATGATAGTTTCTATCATTTCTAATTACTTTATTGGTCTACTGATTTTTAAGGCACAGGAAAAACCCAGGCTTCAGCGATTCTCAAAGCTGTATGTTAGTGCTGGTATTGCAATAAATGTAATACTGTTGATCTCCTTTAAATACGCAAATTTTATTACGGATAACCTTAATTTACTTCTCTCTTTACTAAATATTTCTCCGCTTGATTTGAATCCGGTTCATCTTCCCTTAGGTATATCATTTTTCACTTTCCAGGCAATTTCATATATTGTCGATGTGCATAGAAAGGTTGCTCCCGCGCAAAAAAATATTTTCAATCTCGCTTTGTATATCTCACTGTTTCCGCAATTAATTGCGGGTCCAATTGTTCGCTATCATGATGTTTCATTACAGATTACAGACCGAACTCATTCACTTGAACTTTTTGCAAGCGGAGTAAAACGTTTTATTTATGGACTAGCTAAAAAAATGCTGCTTGCAAACCCTTTGGGCGAAGTGGCAGATTCAGTATTTATTCTATCCGGCTCTGATTTGACCCTGCCTTTGGCATGGATAGGAATTATTGCCTATACCCTGCAAATATTTTTTGATTTTTCTGGTTATTCAGATATGGCTATTGGGCTGGGTAGAATGTTTGGATTTCGATTCCGTGAGAACTTTAACTATCCCTATATTTCCAGGTCTTTAAGAGAATTTTGGAGACGTTGGCATATATCGCTTTCAAGCTGGTTTAGAGATTATGTTTATATCGCATTGGGCGGGAACAGGGTGTCAGCGGTTAGGGTGTATCTTAATTTGCTCATAGTCTTTATCCTGACTGGTTTCTGGCATGGTGCAAGTTGGAATTTCCTGCTATGGGGGCTATTCCATGGCGTGTTTATTGCAAGCGAACATGCTGGATTTTCTGGAATATTGAAAAAAAGCTGGAAGCCACTGCAACACATCTATTTACTAATGGTTGTAATTACAGGTTGGGTGTTTTTTAGAGCAGAAACGTTTTCACAAGCCATCAGCTATATTAAGGCACTGGTGAATGTTAGCAACTATCAGACTACGTTATTGCAGTTTGTACAAGTGCTGTCTTCTGAAGCAGTCTATGCAATCTTGATTGGATTGATTTTGTCACTACCTGTTTATCCAGGGTTGGAAAAATATCTTAAATCACTATCTAATGGAAATACTCTAAAGAGTACCTTAGCAACAGATATACCACGATTAATTATTCTTTCTTCTTTATTGTTCTTTAGCATTATGAAGATGGCTGCATCCACATATAACCCATTTATTTACTTTAGGTTTTAGGAGCGTCATAAGTGAATAAACGTATTTTAGACAAACTGAATAGCCTCCTTATAGTCCTGATTTTTTGTGCGGCAATATTTATTCCGCTGCTTGTGGCTTTATTTGAACAAGACGAAAAAACATCTACAGCAGAAAACAGGAATTTAGCAAATGCCCCTAAACAACCTGCGAGTATTAATGAATTTAAGAACTTCCCTCCTGTATTTGATTTATATTATTCAGACCATTTTGGTTTAAGAGACTGGTTTCTAAAATATTATAAATTGGTCAAGTACAGTATTGGTGATACTCCATCAAACGATGTTGTTATAGGGAAGAACGGGTGGTTGTTTTTGGGGTCAATTGAAAAGGGGTATAAAAAGTATTCAGATCCAGTAGGGGATGTCAGGAATGCTAATTTATTTTCTCAAAAAGACTTAATAAAATTCTCTACACATATCAAAAGTCTCAAGTCATTATTGAATAATAAGGGTATAGAGTATGTGCTTGTAATTGTGCCTAACAAACATACGGTTTATTTTGAACAGTTACCGGATTACATATCGAAAATTAATAAGCAATCTGCCGCTGATCAACTGGTCGAGCATTTAAAAAAGCATACGGATGTCTCAGTTATTGATTTACGAGCGCCTTTGATAGCGGAAAAAGAAAAACATCAACTTTACTTTAAAATAGATACTCATTGGAATCATTTCGCGGCCAATATTGCACAATACGAAATCATAAAGAGAATAGAATCGTTATTTCCAGGAAAAATTCAGGCTGAAAAGACAAGGCTCAGTAGTGGAGTGGTTGAAGGTGGGGATTTAGAATATCTATTAGGAGTTGATCTTGCTGCAGATATAAATCCTCAGCCAGTTTTTGAAAATAGCTGTGTACCGCTCAAGCAACCAATTGATGCAAAACCAAATGAAGTATATACGACCGTTTGTGAAAACCAAATGCTCAATGCAGTGATTTTCAGAGATTCATTTTTTACAGCCTTAGAGCCATATATTTCAAGAAAATTCAAGCGCGCTACATATTTATTGGAAGAAATGAATTATGCATCATTGGTAAAATATATAGAATTAGAAAAACCAGATATAGTAATTGAAGAGTGGGTGGAAAGGAGTCTTCCATTTGTCCCAAAAGGCTTTGATGAATTAAATGTGGGTATAAATAAAAAAATATTTAATCACAGTAAAAAATATATTTTTTCAAATGACTGGTCGAAGCTCAAATTTTCTCAGCAAATTAAATTATTAGATAATAGTAAGGACTCGATTAATTTGATTTCTACAGGGGAAGACCCTATTGTAACTTTCCCTCCGCTTGCTTTTATGCCGAATAGTGAATATATATTGCACATAAATTTAGAATCATCAGTAGCATCAACACTACAGCTCTTTTATTCCGATGTTACTGAAACTGGCTATCCCTTTACAGGAGAAAAATCACTTCGAATTCAGGTCAACAAGGGTAACAATGATATATACCTTCGCATAGATTATCCTCAGCTTGGTAGACACCTCAGGCTTGATCCAATTTCTAGAATTGGTGAAATTTCTATCAATACTCTTGAAATTAAACAAGTGCAGTAAACTTAAAAAATCCCATCAATCTCCACTAACAATTCAATCTCTGCAAATGTCACCTTGTAAAAATACAACCGGCAATTTCCCTAGTGGATGCTGTTTGAGTTCATTTTCAACCAAGCTTAAGTCCTGTGGGTGCTTTACATATACCCGCAAAAATACAAAAAAATACAACAAAAGAAATACAAAGGACAGGCACCCGATAGTCACTGAAAAAGGGCAAAAATGATTACTTTGCCCGATATATACACCCATGATACTTCAAGATGCAGGTTTCATGGGTATATAACTAGCTTTGAGCAAGCTTTTTATACTCCTTCCTTAAGCCTAGAAAAAGACTAAAACACATAAGAATCAAGACTATAGTAAAGGGAAGGCCTACGGTGATAGCTGCAGCTTGAAGAGCGCCTAGAGCATCTGCACCACCGCCGAATAATAAGACTGCCGCAATTACACCTTCCATGCCAGCCCAGAAGATCCGTGGCACAACCGGCACATCTATTTTGCCGCCGGCGGTAATACTGTCTATTACTAGTGAACCCGAGTCTGACGAGGTAATAAAGAAAACCAACACCAGTACGATAGCCAAGAAGGATGTAAATCGGCTTAAGGGTAAATTTTCCAGCATTTGAAATAGTGCTAAGGAGCTATCGGTTATTCCTCCGGCTAACTGGCCGACACCACTTTGAACTTGCTCTAGCCCCATACCGCCAAAAGTTGCCATCCAGACGCTTGTGAGCAAGGTGGGAATGAGCAATACCGACAGGATAAACTGACGAACCGTTCTGCCGCGTGAAATTCTCGCGATAAACATACCAACAAAAGGAGACCATGAAATCCACCAGGCCCAATAGAATACTGTCCAGCCATGGTAGAACGTTTCATCCTCGCGGCCGATCCAGTTACTCAGAGGCAGAATGTTTTTAACGTATGAAAGCAAAGTTGAGCCTACACCATTAAGAATCAGGGTGGTAGAGCCAGTTATAATGACAAATAACATCAATATAAGTGCTAGCGACATATTGATATTGCTCAATATTTTGACGCCGCCTTCCAGACCTCTAACGACTGAAAATATTGCAACAATGG
>CAXMRK010000045.1:0-8645 GCA_964195815.1 uncultured Acidimicrobiia bacterium
CAATTGATAATAGGACAAGTGTGCTGGACTACAGTCCAGCGCCAGGCGGGCATCTTCCAGGGCATCACCGATCGATTGATCCGGCAGAGCGTACATTAAGTCTATGTTGAAATTTTTTATACCTGCGGCCTGGATGGAATCCACAGCTGTTTCGATCTCGGCACGGCCATGAATTCTCCCCAAGCGTTGCAGCGTCTTGTCATTAAAACTCTGCACACCTAAAGAGAAGCGATTGACGCCCGCATCCCGGTAGGCGCTGAAACTGTCGTATTCCGTAGTACCCGGGTTGGCCTCGATTGATATTTCTGCTTGCGGACTTAGGTTTAGCCGGGCCCGAATGCCGTCAAGCAGACACTCGATCCAATTTGCATTGAAAAGGCTGGGCGTACCCCCACCAAGAAAAATACTCTGGATGGTTCGCCCCCAAACCAGGGGAAGATCCTTTTCCAGATCCATCAACAAAGTATTTACATATTCTTTAGCAGGCAGTCTCAGCGGTGCTTGATGTGAATTGAAATCGCAGTACGGACATTTACGTACACACCACGGAATATGTATATAAAGAGAAAGGGGTGGATTGCTTAACTGAGCTGGCATCATTTTTTGCGGGGATTACCAGAACAATCTAATTTGCTCGATTAACTGTCGTACAGCCAAGCCTCTATGGCTCAGTTTGTTTTTGCTCTCAGCTGTCAATTCTGCAGCACTGTATGTTTCTGTATCAGGCATAAACAAAGGGTCGTAACCAAAGCCTTTCTGGCCTTGTGCAGACTCCAATATACTTCCTTGCCAACGACCTAATGCCAACAACGGCAGAGGGTCGTCCACACTCACAACGGCTACCATTTGGCAAATAAAGTAAGCTTTACGATCACTCCCGGTGAATCTCGCCATAGCATCCAGAAGCTTCACGTTATTCTCCTCAGCACCTGCCTTTTCACCCGCATATCGAGCCGAATAGACACCCGGCGCACCCGCTAATGCGGGTACCACCAAGCCAGAATCATCCGCTATAGCAGGTAATCCGGTCACCTCTGCGGCATGCCGGGCTTTTAATAGTGCGTTTTCAATAAACCCGGGGCCCGGCTCGTTAATCTCGCTGACCCCTAGCTCAGATTGAGCTATAACGTCAAAACCCAGCGGGGATAACAACTCACGCATTTCAACCAGTTTGCCTGGATTACCAGTGGCAATTACTAGTTTAGTCAACTGTTTTGCCCTAGGGCTTCTCTCTGCAACTGTTGTAATTCCTGAATACCTTTCCAGGCGAGCTCCAACATTGTGTTTAATTCTTCAGGTCGGAAAGCATGACCTTCAGCCGTGCCCTGTAATTCAATGTATCCACCGCCGTCATTCATCACCACATTCATGTCAGTGCCGGCCTGTGAATCTTCAATATAGTCAAGATCAAGGACTGGCAGCCCCTGATACATACCAACGGATACTGCAGCAACCTGACCATGAATTGGATGTTTTTTTATTTTTTTATTTGCAACCAAGCCTTCAACAGCGTCGATAAGAGCCACATAAGCCCCGGTAATCGAAGCAGTGCGCGTGCCACCATCTGCCTGCAGCACATCACAATCCAGAGTTATCGTCCGTTCACCCAATGCCTCCAGATCAATTACTGCACGCAAACAACGCCCAATGAGGCGCTGAATTTCCTGTGTACGACCGCTTTGCTTGCCTCTCGCTGCCTCACGGCCCATACGGCTTCCGGTTGAACGCGGTAACATCCCGTATTCGGCAGTCACCCAACCTTTTCCTTTGCCCCGCAAAAAAGGCGGCACACGTTCTTCTACACTTGCGGTGCAAAGCACCCTGGTCTGCCCGCAACTTACCAGCACTGAGCCTTCTGCATGACAGGTAAAATTGCGCTCTATGCTTACTTTTCGAAGTTGATCCGGCGCTCTGCCACTGGGTCTTAAGTTCTGCTGATCTGTTGTCATTTGAATTCCTGTTGTTTGAAAGCTTTTTCATGAGATAATCTAATAAATGTATTGTGCCACGAACTGAGCTGTAGAGCCTATTATGATAAGAAGTATGACTGCCTTTGCGGGCACAGAAAAACAATTCCCATTCGGTAGATTGGTATTAGAAATTCGTAGTGTCAATCACCGCTATCTGGATATACATACACATTTACCTGAAGATTTTCGCGCGCTTGAGCCAGCAATACGCGAACGCCTCACGAGCTCATTGCAACGTGGGAAAGTCGATATCAACCTACGCTTTCACCCTCAAGGGGCTACCAGTACTGGCGGACTCAAATTAAACCAGGAACTTGCCAAAGCTCTGCTTGATATTCATGCTGAACTGGGACATTTAAGCGGACACAATCAAAGCCCGAAACTACTGACCTTGATGCGTTGGCCCGACCTGGTTGTAGAAGATGCCGGTGATATGCAACCTATCTACGAGGCTGCATTAGTACTATTGGATAGCGCATTAATTGATTTAATAGCTGCCCGTGAAAGAGAAGGCGAGAAGATCTCTCAAATGATTAGTGAACGACTTGAGGGTATCGATAACTGGGTAGGTAACGTCAGTGGCTGGCTGCCTGAAATTCGCGAAAAACTGAGCCAACGATTGACCGAAAAAGTCGAAGCATTTGCAGAGCACGCGCTTGACCCGGGTCGATTGGAACAGGAAATCGCGATACTTGCACAAAAAATGGACGTTGATGAAGAGCTCGACCGCCTCAAAGCCCATGTGAGTGAGGCAAAACACATTCTTCAAAGAGACGAGGCCGTTGGTCGCAGACTGGACTTCCTGATGCAGGAATTTAACCGTGAATCAAATACCCTTGGATCCAAATCGGTAGATGAGAAAACCTCGAAGGCATCGGTTGAACTGAAAGTACTGATAGAGCAAATGCGGGAGCAAATTCAAAATGTCGAATAACGCTATTTCAAAATCTGGCGTGCCTGGCAATTTGTTTATTGTGGCAGCACCATCAGGCGCTGGTAAATCGAGCCTGGTTAACGCCCTCCTGGATAAGGACCCCCAAATCAAACTATCCATATCAACTACAACACGCCCGCCACGGCCTGGGGAAAGCAAGGGCCAGCATTATCATTTTGTAAGCCAGGAAGCTTTCAGCGCAAGTCGCGAAGCTGGTGAATTTCTAGAATATGCCCAGGTTTTTGACCACTGGTATGGCACCAGCAGCAGTACCATTACAAACCTGTTGCAACAAGGTCACGATATAATCCTTGAAATTGACTGGCAAGGAGCTCGTCAAGTTAAAGCACAATTCCCGAACTCCCGTGGCATCTTCATTTTGCCACCATCAGTTGAAAGCCTGCGCCAACGCCTTAGTAAAAGAGGGCAGGACAGCCTGGAAACCATAGAACGGCGTATGCGTGATGCCCGGCAGGAAATATCCCATTGGGTAGATTTTGACTACCTGATTATCAATGATAATTTCGAACAAGCCCTGCGAGATTTGGCATCTATTATCAGCAGTGTGCGCTTATCACTTCCTTGCCAACAACTCCGGCAAGCGAAACTGTTGGAAGATTTACTCAAAACCAACTAAAATACGCGGTTCGACTTTAAATTATTAATTTTGGAATAAAAGACATGGCACGAATTACTGTAGAAGACTGCCTCAAAAACATCAATAATCGTTTTGAACTGGTGCTGACCGCTACCAAACGCGCTCGCCAAATTTCTCATGGTGCTGAGCCAATGGTTGCCATTGAAAACGATAAACCTACTGTTATCGCATTACGCGAAATAGCTGAAAACCTGATTAACGAGCGCAATGTAGATATCTTACAGGCCGAGCTTGATTCTGAGGCTGAATTTGCTGAGGCTGCCGAAGCTGAAGCTGCTATTGAAGCGCGAATGAAAGCTGAGGCTGGATAACAACGATAACAAAGACGGCAATGACCTCAACGGCAGTCCTTCCGAAAGCAGTTCTCGACCTTCGAGACTTACTTAATACCTACCTGGATCCTGACAAGGTTGCCATCGTTCTGAATGCCTACAGAGTTGGCGCTGAGGCACATGAGGGACAAACACGGAAAAGCGGTGAAGCTTATATTCTCCACCCGGTTGAGGTGGCTCGAATTCTTGCCAGGATGCGGATGGATTATGCCAGCATAGCTGCAGCAATCCTTCACGACACACTGGAAGATACTTCACTTGATAAGCCCCAGCTCACTAGCGAATTCGGTGCTGAAATCGCAGATCTGGTCGATGGCGTTACCAAGCTTGATAAAATAAAGTTTCGTACCCGCCAGGAAGCAGATGCAGAAAGCTTCCGTAAGTTATTGCTGGCTATGTCTGAAGACTTGCGGGTTATTTTTATCAAGCTCGCCGACCGTATGCACAATATGCGCACCCTGGACTCGATGAATTCAGATTCACGTCGGCGCATTGCCCGTGAAACTTTAAGCATTTATGCTCCGATTGCTGATCGGCTGGGCATGAACAGCATCAAATCCGAGCTAGAAGACCTGGGTTTTAAAAACCTGCACCCCTGGCGCTATGATGTGGTGGTAAAAGAAGTTAAATCGATTGCTGGTGATCGTCAGGTCATTGTCGACTCAATAACCCAGGATCTGAAAAAGCGGCTGGATGAATCCGGCTTACCCAACCGCATCATTGGTAGAGAAAAAACACCCTACAGCATCTATCTGAAAATGCATAAACAGAACCTGTCTTTTTCGGAAGTGACAGATGTTCATGCATTCCGCATCATCACCCAGTCAGAACCACATTGTTATCAGGCATTGGGTGCTGCACACAGTTTATACCGACCTAAACCGGGTGGTTTTAAAGATTACATTGCTCTGCCCAAAGCTAATGGCTATCAATCTCTACATACTATTTTGAACAGTCCTTACCATGTGCCAGTCGAAATTCAGATTCGTACAGAAGAGATGGACATAGTAGGCGAACAGGGCGCAGCAGCTCACTGGTTGTATAAAAACGGTGAACAAAAACATGTTTCAACGCAATTGCGGGCACGCCAATGGTTAATGCGACTGGTCGATATTCAAAAACACACAGGCAATTCCTTAGAGTTTCTTGAAGGCGCAAAATCCGAATTATTTCCTGATGACATTTTTGTATTTACTCCGAAAGGAAAAATCATAAGCCTTCGCCGTGGCTCCAGCGCACTAGATTTTGCCTATGCCATTCATACTCAGGTGGGTGACCGCGCCGTTGCCGCCATGATTGATAAAGTTCCTGCACCATTGGGCACACCGCTGGCTAATGGACAGACTATCAAAATCGAAACCAGCCCTGAGGCTTTGCCAGTTACAGAATGGCTACAAATTGTCTCCACGGCAAAAGCTCGTGCCGCAATCCGTCACCACCTTAAAAGCCTGGGTGCTGAAGATACCGTGAGTCTTGGCAATCAACTCCTGGAAAAAGCTTTGCTTGCACGCAATTCTTCACTCGAAAAAGTTTCCACCCGGAAATTACGTAAATACCTGAAGAAAAATCGGTATGAGAAAATTGAAGACCTGTTTACCGATCTGGCTCTTGGTCAGCAATTAGCAAATTTGGTTGCAACCACCCTGACACCAGACAAACTAAGACGCTTGAACTCCCAAGATATAGCCACTGAAGCCTTAACTGTGGCTGGCTCCGAAGGTAGCGCCCTGAGCTTTGCAAATTGTTGCCACCCCATTCCTGGTGATGCCGTTATGGCCTTTTTGTCTGCTGGAAAAGGAGTCGTGGTCCATCGTATGGAATGTCACAATTGTAGTGAGTTCCGTAAACATCCAGATCGTTGCATTGATGTTAAGTGGGCAGCAATCACTACAGGTACTTTTGAAGTAGCATTGACTGTTCTGGCCAGACATATCTCTGGCGTCCTTGCTTCAATATCTGCAAGTATTGGAGACGCAGGGGCAAATATTGAACAAGTTCAGCAATCAGTAACAAACCCTGATACTGCCAGCCTGCTGTTCAATATTCAGGTAAAAGATCGCGACCATATGGCAAAAGTGATTCGTCGTTTGCGCCGTAATGCGAATGTGCTGAGAGTTACCAGAAAAATATAAGCTCCGAAACTTATTAGGAGAATCATCATGAAAAAATTCATTAATACACTGCACGCTCCAGCTGCTATAGGGACTTATTCGCAGGCAATAGCTGTCGGCGATACGGTTTATCTCTCCGGCCAAATACCACTGGATGCTACAAGCGGTAGTTTGGTAGGTGATGATTTCGCTAGTCGTGTTGAACAGGTTCTAAAAAATCTTTCAGCCGTTTGTGCTGAAGCCGGGGGCACAATTAACGATATTGTAAAATTAAATGTGTACCTGACTGATCTGGGTGGATTCGATACTGTTAACACCATCATGGCTGAATTCTTTGAAGCACCCTACCCCGCACGCGCAGCTGTCCAGGTTGCAGCATTGCCTAAAGGCACCGATGTTGAAATGGATGCTGTAATGGTTCTTTCATCTGAAAAGTGAGTCATTCTATGCAGCTTAACGACTCTGTCCGAGTATTACGCGGAGTGGGTCCAGGCATGCAGGAAGGCTTAAAAAAGCTCGGTATTGAAACAGTTTCAGACCTGTTATTTCATCTGCCATTAAGATACGAAGATCGGAGTCAAAAAAAAGCAATAGGTGAATGCCGCCCCGGAGACCGGGTCCTGGTCGAAGGCATTATTGAGCACAGCAGTATAGTTCGGCATCGACGTGCCATGCTGGTAGTTACAATCAGTGATGGTACTGGCCTGCTTACCCTAAGATTTTTTAATTTTCATGCTGCCCAGGCGCGCTCACTCTCTAGAGGTGTCAATCTACAAGCCTACGGTGAAATCCGAGGAGGCGGTAGAGGCCTGGAAATGATTCATCCCAGTTACCAAAAATCTGTGGGTGAGGACGAGAAAGATCCACAATTAACACCCATTTACCCATCGACTGAGGGAATTCGCCAGGCCAGCTGGATGAATCTAAGCACCCAGGCCTTAAACATACTCAAACAGGACAACAGTGAGCTTACAGAGCTATTGCCAGCGCTGTTGCTCAGACAGCTGCAGTTACCTGATCTAAAAACTGCGTTATTGATGCTACATCGTCCCGATGTTGATAGTGAATTTGCAAACATGAACAGGCGGGATGAAAACTTTCATCACCCGGCTCGTGATCGCCTGGTACTGGAGGAATTGCTAGCTCACCACTTAAGTATGCGTCGTATCCAACAGCAACAACAGAGCCGTCTGGCTGTGGCCTTGCCTGAAAACAAGCCTATCAAAGAACTATTTCTAAAACAGGTGCCCTTTGAGCTGACCTCAGCACAACAGCGAGTGGTTGCCGAAATTCAGCAAGACCTCAACAAATCCCAACCAATGATGCGCCTCCTTCAGGGTGATGTCGGTTGTGGTAAAACCGTGGTCGCTGCCCTCAGTGTTTTACCGGCAATTGCCGCAGGTTATCAGGTGGCAATCACCGCACCCACTGAATTGCTGGCCGAACAACATCGTGATTATTTCTCCCAGGTTTTTGGGCCTCTTGGTATTGAAACTATCTGGCTTTCCTCGCGCGTTACCGGTAAGGCCCGGGTGAAGGCATTGGATGCCATCGCCACAGGGGCAGCGTTGGTTATTGGCACACATGCATTAATGCAGAAAAACGTCATATTTAAACAACTGGGACTGGTCATCATTGATGAACAACACCGCTTTGGTGTACACCAACGGCTGGCATTACGAGAGAAAGGCCTAAGCACAGGTCACTGGCCCCATCAGCTGATTATGACTGCGACACCGATTCCACGAACCCTGGCAATGACTGCTTATGCGGGGCTGCAAATATCAGTTATTGATGAATTGCCGCCAGGTCGTACAGCAGTGACCACAGTTGCAATAGATCAAAACAGGCGCGATGAAGTCATCACTAGAATTGCCCATGCTTGCCGTCAGGGGCGCCAGGCATATTGGGTTTGTACTCTTATCGAAGACTCTGATTTACTCGAAGCACAAGCCGCTGAAGATACTGCCAGTCAATTACAGGATGAACTTCCCGATTTACCCATTGCGCTGGTTCATGGGCGTCTTAAGGCCGTTGAAAAAAGCGCTATTATGAATGCCTTTCGTAGTGGAGAAACCAAGCTGCTGGTTGCCACTACAGTTATAGAAGTTGGAGTAGATGTGCCCAATGCGTCGCTGATGGTTATTGATAATGCTGAACGCCTTGGTCTATCCCAGTTGCATCAGTTGCGCGGCCGTGTGGGTCGTGGTTCAGAACAATCCAGCTGTGTTTTACTATTTAAATCACCACTTGGCCCTATTGCTAAAGCTCGACTGGATATCATGCGGGCGACCAATGATGGTTTTCGTATCGCCGAGAAAGATCTGGAATTACGTGGACCCGGTGAGGTGCTTGGAACCCGACAAACAGGAGCTTTACAATTTCGTTTAGCTGACCTTGCTCGCGATGCGGCTTTAATTCAACAAGTACCTCGCATGGCCACGAGTATTCTCGAAGACCAGGCACTTACAAATGCTCTAATAAAGCGCTGGCTTGGCAATGCTGAACGTTATGCGGAAGCCTGAGATTGAACTGATAGCAGCCTCAATCAAGCATCTGCAAAACATCAAGCACGGCGCTACGCGTCGCATCTATAGTCGCACTTAACTCTTTTTCAGCCTGTTGGCGCTGTCCTGGTTT